>NZ_JARJVV010000001.1:0-291839 GCF_029348455.1 Segatella intestinalis | reverse complement strand
AGTCAAAAATTGTCTTCTTCTGCTACAGGGGTAGGTATGCCTATATGCTTTCTGGGGGCTATTTTGCTTATTTTAACACAAAAAAGCTCTCAAAAATTTGGTGATGTCTTAGGAATCATGAGGTACGTTTCAATTACTATCACTTAATTGTTAGGTTCAGCCCTTCATGCACGTTATCGAGTATTGAATACTATAACGCTACTGACTTCTCACGGCAAGCTTTACTCCGCTTCTTTCGTAAAAAAACTATTTAAAGCGTCCGTGAGACCTCCTCGGATAAGGGCATTATCTTTTCATCTTATACCGACTTCATTTACGCCAACCATTCCGAATAGCTATGGGACTTTGATTTGCTTTGCAATCTTATCCATGGTTAAATGCCTTATATGAAGTTCCTGTTCGTTAGGTCAGATGTTTGCCGCCAGCTTCCTTCAGATTTCACCTTGCGAAGAACACCCTTGCTCTTGGCTATGTAATTCCCGCTATTAGGGCTTACTCGGGACTTGCACCCGTTAGATAATGCACATGCCGAGCGTACAAAGAAAAAAGGAGCGCAACTCACTGAGTAACACTCCTTTTCTTATTTATCTCTTTTGATAATTATCTATCTTACTTGACCTCCTCAAAGTCGGCGTCCTGAACATCCTGAGCGCCATCATTAGCACCCTGTGACTGCTGACCACCCTGAGCACCCTGTGCACCCTGAGGACCAGCCTGCTGACCACCCTGGTACATCTGCTGAGAAGCTGCCTGCATTACGGTGTTCAAGTTGTTGATGGCAGTGTCGATGGCTGCAACATCACCAGCCTTGTGAGCATCCTTCAACTGCTGCAATGCCTGCTCGATGCCTGGCTTCTTGTCTGCTGGAATCTTATCACCGTTATCCTTCAAGAAGTTTTCGGTGGTGAAGATCATGCTGTCTGCCTGGTTCATCTTGTCAATCTTCTCGCGCTCAGCCTTATCAGCAGCAGCGTTCTGCTCTGCCTCAGCCTTCATGCGGTTGATCTCGTCCTCGCTCAAACCAGATGAAGCCTCGATACGGATGCTCTGCTCCTTACCAGTAGCCTTATCCTTGGCTGATACGTTCAAGATACCGTTGGCATCGATATCGAAGGTAACCTCAATCTGAGGAACACCACGACGAGCTGGAGCAATACCAGTCAAGTTGAACTGACCGATACTCTTGTTCTGAGCTGCCATTGGACGCTCACCCTGCAGTACGTGGATAGTTACCTCTGTCTGGTTGTCGGCTGCTGTAGAGAACACCTCGCTCTTCTTGCAAGGGATGGTTGTATTAGCGTCGATCAACTTTGTCATCACACCACCCATAGTCTCGATACCGAGAGTCAATGGAGTAACGTCGAGCAATACGATGTCGCCAACACCCTCTTCCTTGTTCAAGATGGCACCCTGGATAGCTGCACCTACTGCTACTACCTCATCTGGGTTAACACCCTTAGAAGGCTCCTTACCGAAGTAGTTCTTAACGAGTGTCTGAACGGCTGGGATACGGCTTGAACCACCAACCAAGATAACCTCGTCGATATCTGATGTAGAGAGCTTAGCATCACGAACGGCATTCTGGCAAGGTACGAGACAAGCCTGAATCAGGTTGTGAGCCAACTGCTCAAACTGTGCACGAGTCAAAGTCTTAACCAAGTGCTTTGGCATACCGTCAACAGCTGTGATGTAAGGCAAGTTGATTTCTGTAGATGTAGAGCTTGACAACTCAATCTTAGCCTTCTCTGCAGCTTCCTTCAAACGCTGCATAGCCATAGGATCCTTGCGGAGATCTACGCCTTCCTCAGCCTTGAAACCATCTGCCAACCAGTTGATGATTACCTGATCGAAGTCATCACCACCCAGGTGAGTATCACCATTTGTAGAAAGTACCTCGAATACGCCGCCACCGAACTCCAAGATAGAGATATCGAATGTACCACCACCCAAGTCGAATACGGCGATCTTCATATCCTTGTTAGCCTTGTCAACGCCATAAGCCAAAGCTGCGGCTGTAGGCTCATTGACAATACGCTGAACGTTCAAACCTGCAATCTGACCAGCCTCCTTAGTTGCCTGACGCTGTGAGTCAGAGAAGTAAGCAGGAACGGTGATAACTGCATCTGTAACCTCCTGTCCGAGATAATCCTCTGCTGTCTTCTTCATCTTCTGGAGAACCATCGCAGAAATCTCCTGTGGAGTATATTTGCGACCCTCGATTTCAACACGTGGATAACCACCCTCGTTTACTACTGTGTAAGGCATTGCCTCAGCTTCCTTCTGGCTCTGAGCGTATGTCTCACCCATGAAACGCTTGATAGAATATACAGTGTTCTTAGGGTTTGTGATGGCCTGACGCTTAGCAGGATCACCTACCTTGCGGTCACCATCCTTAACGAAACCTACTACTGATGGAGTAGTACGCTTACCTTCACTGTTAGCGATTACAACTGGTTCGCTACCTTCGAAAACGGCAACACAACTGTTTGTGGTACCCAAGTCAATTCCAATTACTTTTCCCATAATTATTTTGTTTTTATTTTTTCGTTATTAACATGTTATAAAATCTCATTAACACCCAGACTGGAAGTTTGCCGAAGATATGCATCTATCGGGAGCCTCATCTCTAAGTGTTTACGCTACCTATCATAACAAAGCGTGTGCCAATGGTAATATTGACACACGCTGGCTGACAAATTGTCATAAGTTGCTATTTTCTTCTTTCTACAACATGCTATCGAGCAACTCGATGGCATGGCGCATATCTTGCTCGAAAGTAGTATGGTCGAGCAGATAATGCGGAGTGCCATTAGCCAACAACTGGTAGAGCGCGGGATTCATCCCATCTACATATTGGCTGATGGCATATTCTATATCATCACGCTGAGTGGGACTGGTGGAATATTCATACACACGCAACTTCTGATGGAAGAAGCAATAGGCCGACTCGATGCTGTCCTTGGTGAAATCTGTATTCATTTTGTTTTGACTTTTCGATAACATGATACAAAAGTAACAAGAAAAACCTAAAAAGCCATACTTCCACATCACTTTTTAGGTTTTATTCCATTTTATGAGTTCTGGGAATTTATGGGTCCTGGGGATTTACCTCATAGGTTATTTATAATATGTGATATTACTGTCAAGTTTCGCACCTTCAGTAGAAAAGAAAATCCCAATTAGGGAAAACTTGTCAATCAACTGACAAAATATTTTTTCCTAACTGGGAATTTCTTTTTTCTCAACTATAGATAATAGGTTTCCGCATACAAATATATATGCAAGAAACGCCATACTATCTTTTTTCTGATCCTTACTCCGAGAGCATGGTAACCTCTACACGATGATTCTGCTTCAACAACTCCTTAGCCATTTTCTGCACATCAGAAGCTGTCAGGTTGTCCACCATCTTGCAGTAATCCTTGTCGAAGTCGGCATCGTCGTCGAGCTGGTGCCAGATGACATAGCTCCAGTAGTCGTTGGTGATTGCCATCTGTCCGTATTGCTTCTTCAGATACTTCTTCACCTTATCCATACTGCTTGCCACAGGACCATGGTCGGCGATGTTCAGGAGTTGCTTGTAGATGACTGGATTCAGTTCCTCGTAACGCTTGGGGTCGCTCTTGTAGGAAATGCGAAGCAAGGCATTCGGATTGTCCTCCTTCTCGAGGTTGAAGCTTACGCCCACTCCGTATGTTCCACCCTTCTCCTCACGTACCGAGTCGGTGTAAGCGATCTGGAGGACACGGGTCAACATGTCGAGCACCAAGTCGTTCTTAGGCGAAAATGGGACGTTGGCTGTATAGAACACGCTCACGTTGGCAAGCGGAGTTTCCTGCTTATGCACGAACTTCACCACCTCGTTCTTCTTCACAATCTGAGGCACGTTGGCCTTGTTGCTCTTTTCTGCCTTGTGGGTAGAAGGCAGGGTGGCGAGATACAGGCAGAGCAACGGACGAAGCTGCGCCATATCGACCTTGCCGATGAAGACGGTATTGAAGTTGCTCGCATCGCTGAAACGCTCACGATAGATTTCGAAGATGCGGTTGTAATCCGCTTTTTTTGCAATCTCCACGGTTACAGGAGCCATACGCACATTGTGGTCGTACAGAGTAGCCGAGAGGGAGTCGTTATAGACAACCTTCGAACTGGCGTTGCGGTTCTTCAGGAGCGAAAGGTTGCGGTTCATCATTCCCTCGAACGCCATGCTGTCCTTGCGAGGAGCAGTGAAATAGAGATGAGCCAACTGAAGCATCGTCTCCAAGTCTTTTACTGACGAGGTGCCTGTGATACGCTGTCCCTCGCTGGTGATGGAAGGAGCCAACTTCAAGGACTTTCCTGCCAATACCTTGCGAAGACGAGTGGCCGTGAAGTCGCCCACACCCGCCTCCGTGATGGAACCACTCAAGAAGGCGAAGTTAGGTATGTCCTCGTTGCCATAGACGGATGTACCGCCCTCGCCTCTCATGCTCATGGTGATTTGGTCGGCCTGATAGTCGGTGGACTTCACATACACCTTCATGCCATTACTCAAGACTATCTCCGTCATGCCAAACTTGCCGTATGGTTTCTCCGACACAATCTTGCCTGGTGCAGGCAAGGCCGCCATCAAGGTAGCTGGCACTTGCTCCTCCTGGTAAGCGTCGTAACTCTTCTGCTGTGCGGCAAGCACGGTGCTCTCAATTTCCGATTCCGAAGGAACCACGAAACCATCCTTGTCGGGTCCATACATGATGAACACCTGGTTCTTGTCGGTGATTATCTCGCCCACCTGACTATTTACCTCGGCAAGACTCACCTCGCCATCAAACAGTTTCACCAACTGGAGGTTGTAAGTAGGGGTCAAGATAGGCTCTCCCTCCAAGAAGTTGTTCACGCACTGGCTCACATAGTGAGAGTTCTTATAGTCTTTCTCCATCTTCAGTTGTCGCTCGGCAGCATTGAGATAGAGTTTCTTGGCACGTTCCAGCTCACTCTGTGTAAAACCATGCTGACGGGCACGTTCCACCTCGCCTACGGCTACCGAAACGCCACCCAGTACATTGTCCTGCTTGCAACTGATGCTCAGGCTGAAGGCATCCTTGGTGCGGGAAACGAAGAACGCACCGTTCTTCACCGTCGCACTCATGAAAGGCGGATTGGCCACTTGCTTTTTCTCCAAAAGGCGACCATTGAGCATATAGGTGATTAAACCGTTGATGTAATCCTCACGCTGATATTTCACACTGTTTTTCTCGCTGTCTGGAGTGGTCTCGCTCTTCATATAGAGATGACCGAGGATGATAGGCTGCTCCTTGTCCTTCTCGATGGCGACAATCATCTTGTCGTTGTCCGTCACAGGATAGTAGATGCGCTCGGCAGGATTCTTGTGTGCCTTAATCTTACCAAAGAGCTTTTGGATTTTCCTCTCCATCATATCCACGTCGAAGTCACCCACCACCACGATGGCCTGCAAGTCGGGGCGATACCACTTCTGATAGTAGTCACGCAGGTCCTGGTAAGGGAAGTTATCCACGATGTCCATATTGCCGATAGGCAGACAGTCCTCATACTTGCTGCCCTTGTATATCTTAGGCATCACATTCTCCATCATGCGCTGCATGGCCATGCCCGTACGGCGGTTGCGCCATTCCTCGTGGATGACGCCACGCTCCTTGTCTATCTCCTTGGGTTCAAGGTTGATAAACTGGCTCCAGTCGTTGAGCACCAAGAGGCAGGAGTCGATGATACCTTCGCGCTTGATGGGAGCCGAACCGATGTGATAAACCGTTTGGTCGACTGATGTGTAGGCATTGAGGTTGGTACCAAACTTCACACCGATGGTCTCGCACCAAGGCACGATACCCAGTTGCTTACCCTTGCCAGGGAAATGTTTGGTACCATTAAACGCCATGTGCTCCAGGAAGTGAGCCAAGCCACGCTGGCGAGGTTCCTCCAAGATGGAGCCCACACGCTGGGCTATATAGAAGTCGGCAAGTCCTGCCTCCTTGGCATTATGACGAATGTAGTAAGTGAGTCCGTTCTTCAACTTGCCCTGACGGATGGATGCATCCTGCTCCACAGTTTGAGCAAACAGCGAGGCAGGAAGTATAGAGAGAAGGAACAGACCTAATAATTGTTTCTTCATTAAATTTCTTTTTATATAGAAATGTGTTATTCTACAATCACTTTCTTATTGCCTACGACATATACACCTTTAGTCAATCCATTCTTTGCTTCAGCCACAGAAGAAGCAGATTTCAAGAATTTGCCATCGGTTGTATAAACGCTTACACTACCATTTGCAGCATCTGACTTGGCTGCATTGATACCTGTAGCCACATCATTCAGTTTATAACTGTAATAGGCAACACCCCAAGCGGCGAGGTTAGAGAACTTCGTATTAGTTCCGTAGAACGTAGCTTCTGCTGTAGTTGAATTTGCACGACCACCACGATTCATCATTACCACATAGTCACCGTCAAGGATAGGCGCAGAACCCAATGTAGCAATTCCATACTTGCAAACTATGTAAGGAGTACCGGCTTCTGCCGTTAACTTGTTGTATGGCACCAAGATGGCCCCCTGAGCCATATCATAGCCAAAAGCATACATACTAGACTGACCTACAACAACACCAAAAAACTCACTAATACCAGTTGTTGGAGAAGCGACAACGTTTTGCACCTCACCAGTCTCTGGATTTACCTTGATGACATAAGCTTTGTACATTCCCTTAGGGTTAGCCAACAAGTCAAAAGAACCTTGCACACCGCCTGTAGAATACAAAGCACCATCAATATACTGAAGACCTTTGTTATGGAGTCCCCACTTTGAGGTGTTTGAAGACCATTTAACGACATTAGCATAGTTTACCGATAAATCAGAAGTATTAATCGAAGCGATATAGAGAGTCTCATGCCCTGTTGTTGCTTCGATTTTCTTATCTCCGAGCAAGAACTCAGATCCATTGCCGGCAACACGCCCATTAGCATAAATCTTGCCATTAGCATAAGCGATCTTATCCATGTAAGCAGCTTCTGCGGGGCTATCCGAAGTAAGACGATTCAGATAGTAACCTTGCTTATCCAATTTCACAAGATATAAATCTCCCACTGATTTTTGAGAATCACCAGTCCATCCACTCACATTCTTAGCCGTAAGTGTCACTACAGAGCCATCACTCTTTTTGAAGTTCAACTGAGTACGATAGTTTCCTGAGATATAAATATTCTCCTCATCGTCCAAAGCAAGTCCCTTAACAGATGCATTGTTTTTTGTATTCTGGGTAAAGTTACCTGTACCAGCATAGTTTACCAAGCCATTGAACAAACGAGCCCAAGCGATTTTTCCTTCTGCC
This sequence comes from Segatella intestinalis, assembly GCF_029348455.1. NCBI lineage: Bacteria > Pseudomonadati > Bacteroidota > Bacteroidia > Bacteroidales > Prevotellaceae > Segatella > Segatella intestinalis. The sequence goes on along the minus strand of NZ_JARJVV010000001.1, from coordinate 284,500 downwards.
GTCAGACGGACTACAAGAAAGCGGTACTCACTGTCCGATGTATTCATGTCTTTTATCGTGGTTGTTGCACCTGTACCATCTACTATCTCCAAAAGATTGTCAAGACCTGCATCTTTCACCCACGCTCTTGTCTTGACAACCATGACAAGACCACCATCCTTGGTAGCTGCCAATACACTTTCTTGATCCACATCACCCTTCTTGGTATATAAGTTCCAACTTACATTACCTTGTTGGTCAACCTTCTGAAGCAATAAATTGCGATTATAACTTGAACCGTCATTATATGGACTTCCTTCGATTGCTTGTCCATCGACTCCCAACAATGGTTCGCCATCAAAGTTTACTGTATAAGATTTCCAAGAAAACTTGAGGTCTTTATCTACAGAACCAAAGTTGGTTGCTACATAATAAAAGCCATCGGAAGACTTGCACATATCGACAACATTGTCACCAGCAGATGTCTTACCATCAACAGAATGTGCCCATTGGAAAGTCAAAGCACTTTGTGCCTCATCTGCACGAGCAAAGCCTACCATTGCAAGCATTGCCATCAATAAAAGAGTAAATTTCTTCATAAAATTGATACTTTTAGTTAATAAACTTATTTTAATGTTATATCATTTCTTTTAGAAGCGAATGCCTGCCGATACAACCAAGGCATTCTGATGAGCTGTCTGGAGGTAATGGTCGTACTGCCATGACAGCTTGATGAATGGCAAAAACTGACGAGCGACCAACAGAGGAACTTCCACATCCGCCCCCACGTTCCAACGGTCATGGGCTAAATACTCATTTGTATGAACGATTGGTTGCATCATCGCAGAGTTGTCCTCCGACAAGAAACTATCATCATTGTTTTTCTTGATAGCCCACTCATAACCGCCATGCACATTTGCCATCAACAGGCACTTGCCCACTTTCACCTTCCCGTCCAACAGCAAAGAGGTTGCCACTGCTGCATATCTTAATCGACGATAAGGTTCTTGATATTTCTCAGAATAGCCCATATAAGCCAACTTCCACTTACCTCCACAAGAAGACTTGCCGGAAAGAACGTTTTGGTAGAAAGTCTCCATCCCAATCCTGGACTGTGCAGAAGTATAAAATTCTGCAGAAGCTATTTGAGGATAAATGTTGTCTTGAGCTGTTCCAAAAATATTCTCAGTACCAAACTTGCGGTAAATCTCGCCATCCAAGTTGGCTCCATAATACTGATGTCCATCATTCATCAAGTAACCTACCGTACCATGAAAACGGTCGCTCTCCAAAGTTGCCATCGGAAGCTCGTTGAGCGTGGATATGATCTTGTCGATGTTGGTATATTCATACTCCGCTTGCGCAAACCATCCCCTCTGATCTTTTTGCGAATACGTCAACATACCCCCTACTCCATAGCCCTTATAGTAAGTGGATGTATTGACACCACGAAAACGATAGTAATCATTGCCCAAGCCTGTGAGATGATAAATGGTTGGCACAGACACTTCATTGTAGAGTTTCAGTTCATTGGTTTGCTTGTACTTACGAGCTGTCACAGCTGCGCCTATCGAGTGTAAGCCACCCAAGAGATACGAGATACCCACTTTCGCACGCAAGTCACCTGTAAGGTTCTTGGGACGAGGGTCACGAGTACGGTATTCCATTCTGGCTGTATATTCACCTTCCGCACCTATCGTCCACTTCTTGTCCAAAGGATAGGAGAAACCACCCATGAAGTGGTAAAACTCCTGCTGGGTCTTTCCGCCCACAGTATCAGCCATCAAATAAGGATAGAGTAAATCAAAATCCGTGGTTTCATTGTAACGAACGTTGCGAGTACTACCGTTCACATAATAGGCATTTCCCCAAAGTGTAGCCTTTCCCTTATGCAAATAAGCATCCACATCAGCAAAAACTCTACTATGCCCATCTCCCTCTTCCCATCTCTCAGGAGTAGTGGCATGACGATAGTCGTACCCCACATTCAGCGTATTCAACGAATGCTGATAATGAAACGACTGCATGGCAGGATTCAAGAAGACAGAAGCATTCATACCATCTCGAAGTAGGGTATGCTCGAAGACCTTGCCCACCAAGTTCGCCTCTTGTGCTCCGACATGACTTGTCGCCAATATTATCATTGCCATGAAATAATATTTTTTCTTCATACTTATTCTTCTTGCTTATTTCTTAGATTGAATACCATCGTATGTCTCAGTCGTTGCCTTCGTGCCCTGTGCATCAATGGCAGAATGCTGCATCTCGATGATCGAGGGAATACACTCTGTGTTGAAATCTTCCGTAGAATTATTGGTATCCTTCAAATGCATCGTGCCATCTGCATTGAGATAGAGCATCTTGCGACGAATGCTACGGAAGTAACGAGTTTTGTCTTTGTCAATCTTGCCCACGTGTGTCCAACCTGCATCGATGGATGGCGGTAAGATATTCCACAAGCGCTTAGCCTCCACACTACAGTTGACTCCATCAATAATCCAAGCATTCGGCATCTTGTAAGCATCTTGTTGCATAGGGAAAGTACCTGCTGGAAGATACATCGTATATTTATAGGTATATCTATATTTCTTCAAGTATTCCTCTTTGTCGATTGGAATGCGAGCCAAGGCAAACGACGTAAAGCCACGGTTGTGAAGCACATAAAACGACTCTGTATAGCAATACCATTTATCCAAATTAGGCACCGTAGGACTATCTATGTCCATGTGATCAGGATGGATGGAGACGTCATACCATTCAAAATCAGCATGACTCAAGTCGAATGAGTTTGGATTTGCCGTACGGTGATCGATGCCTGTATCACACAGAATCATGGAATGACCCGGCAAGACAGGATGGTCATGTCCACTACCAGGAACCACATACAAAGACCAGATGGTCATTGTGTCCTTACGAATATCTGGAGTATATTCAAAGTATTGCGTAGATTTGAACTTAGACTCGCAGAAAGCCAAGCCATCGGCATAGAGCACATGGTCGGTATTATTGTATATCTTAATATAGCTATCACCATAATACTGCAAGCCTGAAGATCGCAAGGTGCCAGAGAAGAAGATTTCCTCAAAAATGAAGTCATCGTTCTCTGCAGAGAGATAGGTCTCAATCGAAATATTCTTGGTCTCCCCTGTTACCTCCACATTCTCTGCCTTACCTGTCAAGATACCTTTACTTTCTGTTTCCTCTCCCTCAGAGTTCTTGGCTGTATATATGACATTGGCAGAATAGACGCAGTCGTAAAGTCCCTCCAGTAGGCTGACATTCTTCAAATCGTCCAAAACAGTTACCTTACCCGTAGATAAATTGGTCATCTTCAAGGTTTGGTCCACAACCTTCAGGTTTTCAACTCCTTCCGGCATGGATATACTAAACTCCGAGTTGGTGTGTGGAATATCAGACGTTTGGTCTTCACAAGCCAACAAGAACAAACTCACCACCCCAAAGACCAATAACCATATTGTTTTTGTTACGTTTCTAAAATCTTTCATCTTCTTACACCTTATTATATTATATAGTAAAACCTGCTTCAACACCAAAATAGGGCGAAGCATTTCTACGAATCACTCTTCCGTTGGCTGTATAATCTGGCAAATAATCCAAAATTTTATTAGCAAAGAAAGAAAGACGCATATACCTACCTATTTCCTTAGTCACCTTCAGATTGACAACCATAGACATCGGTACCGTAAAAGCCTTAAATTGATCATCGTTATAGGTTCTTGCCAACTGTAACAGATAAGGATCATTCAGGCTTTCTTCCGTATAGTCATGAAGTTGTCCATCCTCCGAAGAAATATAGGCTATTGGCATACCATTCTTCTTCATCTGCTTGGTACGAATCATCCACATACACTGCACAGAAGTGGTGAAGATAAGTTTCCACTCTGGTATCTGGGTGTCAAAAGTGACATTGGTATTCAAGCGGTCATTTTCTCGGCCATCGTTCCAGTCATAAAGCCCCACATACTTATCCCTAACCGTCTGTCCATTGACTACCGTACTGACGGCATCAAACATCGGTTGGCTATTGGTATATTGGGTATGAAACCAAGCCCCTGTCACATTCACACGAGTTTTGAGACAATGAATACGCTGGGAAGTGAAAGCCAACTCGATGCCCTGCTTCACCAATTTACTGCCATTAGAAACCTGCTGATACCCATCCAACACTCTACGATTCTCGTATGGAAGTGTGGTATAATCCACACCGGCTTTCATTTGGCTCACGTCATAAGAACGGTAGTCATACACACCATAGATAGAAGAATAGCGGAAGCCCGAAGTCATCGACTCACGGAAATAATCCACGGAAAAGCGATTGTCGTTCCAATCCACATCCAAACGAATCTCCCACTTATAATTTCGTGCAGGCTTTATCTGATAATTAGTAGGATCTTGCACATATGTATGCACAACAAACTTACTATCTTGCGTAGGATTCTCCGTATCATAATAAGCCATGCAGATAAAGTTACTATAATACTTATCTGGATAGAGATAATTGAGCGTAGGCATCTTGGTAGTGATACCATATCCTCCATTCAACGAAATAGACATAGGTTTACCTCCCACATCAAACTTCGGGAAATGCCAAGCGAGATTGGTACGAGGGTCGACATAATACTTACCACTCATATCATACTTACTATCCAAGCCCAAAAGTGTATTCAAGCGAACACCAGCCATCAGTTCTATCTTACTCATGCCTATATTCGCTTTCATTAATTCTTCTGCAAAGAAAGAAAAGTTTTGCAAAGCAGGAATATCGGAATATTTACGAGGACGAGAACTCCAACCGCTTACACTCAAAGGTCTGTGCATATCATACACCTGTCCACGTCCAAAGTTCTTAGCTATATCCCAGTTGGCACCTATCTTGATGGTATGGACGGTATGGGTAGTTTTGAATCCCATTACACCTTTGGCTTTGACGTAGGCATTAAAAGGCTTTCCGTCACAAAGATAGTTGGCTGTATATTCCGCAAACACAGCTTGTGCCTCGTTCTCACCATCCGTCCAGGAGAGAGGCACGATGCCGTAACGCTGAGGTGCCACCAAACGAGTTTGGTGCAAGCGGTCGAGCTGAAGGCTTACCAATGTATTGACATCCACTTCCTTGAACCAAGACTTCGGCATCTTCAAGTTGAAACTATTAGTCAATGCCAATCTACTAAAAGAAGACTTATATTCCTCCACATTGCCATAGTTGATATCAGGGTCACTCTTACTGTCATCAAAAGAACCTGAGTAATCAAAAGCGGAGTTATATTGCCAAAGATACTTCTTATCATTTTCACCTCGCAAGGTATAACGCAATGAACCTGTTACACGTTTATAGTTCTCGAAGTTGTCGGTAGGATCTATCTTAGAGTCCATGTAACCTAAATCAACATTCAAGATAGAGTTGCCAGCACTATTGAGAGCCAAACCTTTGCCCAAAGAGAAGAGCTTACTGTAGCCATCAGCCTTGAAACGGGCTGTCAATGGGATAGCACGACGAATCTTCTTGATTTTCACCAATCCACTGGTTAAATTACCATACTCCACGGAAGGAATGCCACGTACCACCTCCACGCTCTCGATGTCATCGGTTGAGATAGAACGCATATCCACACCTCTATTGGTTATGTTGCGATTATTTTCTAACGTAGAAGAACTAGTTGAAGACTGCGTATCCGACAATGGGGAATATTGCATGTTGGCATCGGTGGAGATAGGAACACCATCTACCATAAACTGAGTTCCTAAAGAAGAAATCGAATAATTATTGTTTTTGGTAGTAGAACCATAAGCTCCCATCGTACCTGTCTCACGAAGGGTTATCGTGTTTGCCTCTCCCATGTTCGGATCTTTGGCATAGCCACCAGGAAGGAGTTCCATAAGATCGGCTATACTGTTCGGCTGGAGATGAGTCATCGCATCTCTACCTATTACAGATGAGGTCACAGGACCATTGCTGGCACGAGCTGTCACCACCACCTCGCCAAGAGCAGCAACATCCTGGCACAAGCGATAAGTGGCACCATTATGAAATGGCACATCCAAAGACTTGTATCCCACATAACTGATACGTATGATACTTCCTTCTGTCGTATTGTTCAAACGAAACTGACCATTGATATCCGTGACTGTCGCTATTTTTTTAGAGCCTTTCAACGTCACTGTCGCCCCTATGATTGCCTCTTGAGTCTTACTATCAATGACCTTTCCTGTCAAATTTTGAGCCTCAGCCATCACCACAAAAAGCAATAGCAAGAGGGTACTAACCATCCTTCTCATCTTACCTTGATGCTTTTACCTTTTTTATATGATATAGAATTCCGGCTGCAAAGATATGAAGAAAAGGAAAAACATACAATACCTAAAAGTAGGTAATTTAGAATATGTCTAAAAAGAAAACGGACTCTCAGAAGAGAGCCCGTTACATTATAATTGCTTCATCGACAGGGCGATACGTTTGCGCTTCAGGTCGACTTCTGTCACCCTGACCATCACGTGCTCATGGAGTTTTACCACTTCTGAAGGGTCGCTCACATAGCGGTTGGCCATTTGTGAGACATGAACCAAACCGTCATTGTGGACACCTATATCAACAAAGGCACCAAACTTAGTGATGTTGGTCACGATGCCCGGTACTACCATGCCTACTTGCAAGTCCTCAATGGTCTTGATGGAGGCATCAAACTCAAACTTCTCTACCTCGCCTCGTGGGTCGAGTCCGGGTTTGTCGAGCTCGGCCATGATATCAGTAAGCGTAGGCATGCCTACTTCGCCACTCACATACTTCCGTATGTCTATCTTTTTCTGCAAGGCTTTGTCCTCCACCAGTTGCTTTACCGTCACACCCTGATCTTTGGCCATGGTCTCTACAAGAGAGTAACGCTCCGGGTGAACGGCGCTGTTGTCCAATGGATTTCTTGCTCCTGGGATGCGGAGGAAACCGGCACACTGCTCATAAGCCGAAGGACCTAAACGCGGCACTTTCTTCAATTGGGCTCGAGAGGAGAATGCACCATTCTCACGACGATACTCCACAATATTCTTCGCCAATGTGGGACCAAGACCACTCACATAGGTGAGCAGATGCTGAGAGGCTGTATTGAGATTGACACCCACCGAGTTCACGCAACTCATCACTACCGAGTCGAGACTCTTCTTCAACTGACTCTGGTCCACATCATGCTGATACTGCCCCACTCCGATACTCTTGGGATCGATCTTCACCAACTCAGCCAAAGGGTCCATCAGTCTTCTGCCGATAGAAACCGCTCCACGCACCGTCACATCCTCATCAGGAAACTCCTCGCGGGCAATCTTAGAGGCAGAATAGATAGAGGCTCCATCCTCACTTACCACATAGACATCTACCGGATGCTCAAAATCTATCTCGTTCAGCCACTCACTGGTTTCCCTGCTTGCCGTTCCGTTGCCTACCGCCATGGCCTCAACCTGATACTGGCGCACCATGCGCTTCATGGCAGCAGTGGCCTCCATGCGCTTGCTGCGGGGAGGATGCGGATAGACGATCTCATGATGCACAAGATTGCCCTGGGCGTCAAGACATGCAGTCTTGCATCCATTGGCAAAGCCTGGGTCGACAGCCATGACACGCTTCTGTCCAAGAGGTGCTGCCAAGAGCAACTGGCGCAGGTTCTCTGCAAAGACAACGATTGCCTCCTCATCGGCCTTCTGCTTGCTCTGAGCTGCAAACTCAGTCTCGATACTGGGTTTCAACAAGCGCTTGAATGCATCATCGACAGCCTCGCCTACCAGAGCCTGGCACTCGCCAAAGCCATGAACATAATGACGTTTCAGTTTGGTGATGCAAGTTTCTTCATCTGCAGATATGCTGACACGCAGGAAACCTGCCGCCTCTCCACGACGCATGGCCAACAAACGATGGGAAGAACAACGTTTCAATGGTTCCGAGAAGTCGAAATAATCGGAGAAGCGCTGGGCATCTTCCTCGTCTTTCTTCTTTGCCACCACCTTGGAAGTAATGATGGCGCCACGACGGAACTCACCTCGTATCTGGTTGCGGCTCTGCTCATTCTCGCTTACCGTCTCGGCTATAATGTCCTTAGCTCCCTGGAGCGCAGCCTCTACATCGCTCACCTTGTCACCCACGAACTTGCGGGCAGCCTGCTCGGGATTACGTTCGCGCTGAAGCAGGAGGAGCTGTGCCAACGGTTCAAGCCCCTGTTCGCGAGCCACCTGTGCACGAGTACGACGCTTGGGTTTAAAAGGCAGATAGATGTCTTCCAGCTCTGTGGCGTCCCAACAGTTGTCGATGCGCTGCTGCAACTCTGCCGAAAGTTTGCCTTGATCGCCGATGGTCTTCAGGATGGTTTCCTTGCGCTTCGCCATCTCCTTATATTTCTCGTTGGCCTGAGCCACCGCCTCTATCTTCACCTCGTCCATGTTGCCGGTTTTCTCCTTACGGTAGCGGGAGATGAAGGGAATAGTACAACCTTCCTCAAGCAACTCTAATGTATTTTCGACAGCCTTCTCGCTCAAAGCAAGAGCGGCCGCAATCATCTTTGAAAATGGATTCATTTCTTGCATTTATTTATTGTAATGCAAAGATACAAGAAAAAAGTCGCAAAGACAAATCTCCTTGCGACTTTTTCTGTTTTTAGCATTACTTATCATTACTTCTTGATGGTAAACTCGAACTTCAATCCTCCTTCGGGCAGATTGGCTGCCCGAATGGTTCCTCCATGCAGCAATACCGAGTTTTTCACGATGGCAAGTCCCAGCCCTGTACCTCCCATCTTACGGCTGCGCCCCTTGTCCACACGATAGAAACGCTCAAAGATGCGAGCCAAATGCTCCTGAGGCACTCCCTGTCCGTTGTCTCGGAAAATGAAATGCCACTTATTGCCAACCTCTTTGCCTTCCAGGGTGATGGTTGTTTCTTCACCGGCATAGGCTATGGCATTATCGGTAAGGTTGCGGAAGATGCTGTAAAGCAGACTTCGGTTTCCCTTCACCACGATGCGCTCGGGCAACAGGTTATGAAAACTCATCTTGCGCTCCTCGCGCTCAAGGGCGGTTTCTCTCATGATGTCGCTGGCCAACTGAGTGATGTCTACCGCCTCGAAATCTATCATGTCGGAACCATCGTCCAGACGGTTGAGTGTAGAAATATCACGCAAGAGCGAAGTGAGTCTTTCACTCTGGGCATAACAGCGCTGCAAGAACTGCTGCTTCATTTCTTCGCTGATACGGGGATTGTCGATAATAGTCTCCAAATAGCCCTGTATGCTTGCCACTGGTGTCTTCAACTCGTGGGCAATGTTCTGGGTAAGCTGCCGTTTCAGAATATCCTGTTCCTTGCGCGTGGTCTGTATTCTCTTGTACATCTTGATGATACGCTCGGCAATCTCGCCCAGCTCATCATTGGGGAAAGTCGCCAGGTCTTCTATCTCAAGACTCTCATTATGGTCGGCTTTATAGGCGAAGATGCGCAACTTGGCCACATTCTTTCCCAAGCGATGCATAAACCGATAAAGCACAATGGTAAGGAGTATGATAGCAAAGATGGCAAACCAGATGTAATGCTGGTCGGCCTTCAACGACTTGGAGAGATCGTTGTTATAAGGCAAAGCGCTTCGGATAATAATGGAATCGGCAGGAAAATAAGTGGCCACATAGAAGTAATCATGCTTCAGGGTTTTCGACTGTCGCTCAACACTCGAGCCCAATCCTGTCCTCAAAGCTTCCTGTATCTCCTTTCGGTTAATGTGATTGGAGAAATGATCGAAGTCGTTTCGCATATTGTCGTACACCACCTTGCCATTAGGGCGTATCAGAGTAATACGCAAGTCCTTACTCTCGTGTTCTCTTATAAAAACATTCAGCTTGTCGCGTGCCACATCTACTGCCTTTCCGCTGCTGTCGCTCAGAATGATTCCCTTGTCGTGAGCCAACGACAAATCTTCCTCTAAAAGGGCATTGTAGTTGCTCAACTTCAACGTGAGCGTGCTTATCTTGAACTGCTTCTCGCGAGCCTGCTGAAAGATGATAAAGCTGACTGCGAACACCAAGAACACAGCCAACACCACGAAATAGAGCCGACGCCCAAGCTTCGACTTTTTTTCTTTAAATTCATACATATCTCCACCTTATTATATTATGCGTCGAAATAATAACCGAATCCCAAACGGGTAACGATACACTTGGCAAACTTGCCTATCTTCTTGCGCATACGTGTGATGTTGACATCCACCGTACGGTCGAGAACCAACACATCCTTGGGCCATACGCGGTCGATGAGTTCCTGACGCGAGAAGACTCTTCCGCGCTCCTCCAACAACAGACGAAGCAACTCAAACTCAGTCTTGGTGAATGGCACGTCCTCTCCGTCCACACTCACCGACTTTTTGTCGAGATTGAGCAACAGGCCCTGATAACTGATGACTGCCGGTTCCTCTGCTCCTTCCAACCTGCTGGCTGTACGGCGCAACACGGCACGCACCCTAACCATTACCTCACGGATAGAGAATGGTTTGGAGATATAATCATCGGCACCCAGGTTGAAGCCTGTCACCGTGTCGTTTTCCGTATCACGAGCTGTAAGGAAGATAATAGGAATATGGGCCGTCACCTCACTGTTCTTCAGTTGCTTGGCAAGCTGAAAACCGCTCATTCCTCCCATCATCACATCGAGGAGCAAGAGATTGTAAGACGCAATGTCTTTCTCCAAAGCCTCTTCTGCCGAATTGGCGGTCTCTACCTGATAACCTTCAGTCTCAAGATTGAACTTCAGGATTTCACAGAGATCCTGCTCGTCGTCGACTACTAATATTCTGCTGTCTTTTTCGTCCATAATCGAAACATTTAATATTACGGGGGCAAAGTTACAACTTTTATTTTGTAACATGCGTTACATTTGATTACAATTCTGTGTCATTTTACCAAAAAGCAAAAGGGGGGAACCTACCATCCCTGGCCAGTTCCCCCATATATATAGTTCTCAAAACACTTTCCTATTGCTAAACACTTAATTTTATTCAAAAAACGAGAAGAGAATAACATAGCAAAGAACACACATCGCCAGCGAAATGCATCCCATGTAAGAGTAAATAAAAAAATACGTGGTACTGGTTTTACGGATTCACTCTGACTCTTTACTAATCTAACCCAAAAGAAAGGCCGAGCGAAAAAAACTCAAAACCACCTTTTACTAATACAACTTACATCTATATGAATTCTCAAAATTCTTATCAATGGTTTCGCAACCATTCCATTATCTGACTGCAAAATTACAAAAAAAAGCAATACAAAGCTCTTTTTTAGGTGGAAAAATTGAGTTTTACGGGTATTTTTTAACTTATTTAATGTTTTTACCCCCTAATACAACTACTAAGTACCTCCAAAAACATCTATAAGCCTTTACTGGCGCTATTGAGCTGTAAGTACCTCAACCTTCGCAAATAGAGAAGTGGAGTATATAAATAGTGCGCAAGGATGCACCTGCAGATGCTTTTAATTCTTTGTCCATTTGTTTTTAGTACTACAGAAAATTGTGTTTTAAGTTAGCTAAATCTATGTTCCAAAGTTTAGAACACAAGTTCGATAGTTTAGAACACAAGTTCTAAAGTTTAGAACATAAGTTCGATAGTTTAGAACATAGATTTTTATAGGCTAAAAAACATTTACTCTAACTGCTTGTCCTACTGAGCACACCAAAGACCAACAATAAGAAAGTAAAACAGACCCTGCAAAAATAAAAAAGAGAAGAAAAAGAAGAAAAGGAGACTAAATGTATAATAATGTGGCAAAAAAAAGAACAAACCGCCAGATTTTATTTTTTTTTAGCACAATGTTGCTAAATTAGCTACTAAAAAATTTCTTTGATTAATTCCTTATTCTTAATTTTGCAATCGATAATACAATATACACTTAATTATTTCAGAAAATGGCAAAATATGGTATTAACGCCTTGGTCATTGGCGAACGAATAAAACAGGAACTCAAAAAACAAGGCAAAACTTCAGTTTGGCTCGCAGAGCAACTTGGTTGCCATCGTACCAATATATATAAGGTGTACGAAAGAGCCACAATAGATACAGGACTGCTGTTCCATATCAGCAAGCTCCTGAGTTTTGATTTTTTCAAACTATACTCAGAATTACTTACACATCCTCAAGAGAGGGGATAAATAGACAGTTATAATTTTCCTAGAATAACTTGCAGAGTCCGCAAGGACAAAGCGAAAGTGAGATTTGCCGTGAGGCAAGTCTCACTTTTTTATTGTCCTATAAAAAAAGAGGTAGTACTTACTTTGCCAATGTAAGCACTACCTCTTTAGGAGCTACTATTTATATTCTTATTCTATCATGATTATGCCAAGCGCTTCTCAAGGCGCTCACGAATGGCAGCAATAAAGCCAGCAGAATTGACTGCCTTGGCCTCTACACCTTCCATCAGGTTGACAAGGTCCTTGGTGGCTATTCCGTCATTCAGTGTATCGAAGCAGGCTGCCTCAAGTTGATCGCCAAATTGCTGAAGAGCTTTGTTGCCATCCAGCTCACCACGCTTTCTCAGCGCTCCACTCCAGGCGAAGATGGTTGCCATTGGGTTGGTGGATGTGTCCTCACCCTTCAGATAACGATAGTAGTGGCGTGTCACGGTACCATGAGCTGCCTCGTACTCGTACTTGCCATCGGGCGAAACCAAAACGGAAGTCATCATAGCCAACGAACCGAAAGCTGTGCTGAGCATATCGCTCATCACGTCGCCATCATAGTTCTTACAAGCCCAGATAAAGCCTCCCTTACTGCGGATAACACGAGCCACAGCATCGTCTATCAGAGTATAGAAATACTCTATGCCCAACTCGGCAAACTTCTCTTTATAGTCACTCTCGTACACCTCCTCGAAAATCTTACGGAACTGTGCGTCATAGGTCTTGGAGATGGTGTCCTTGGTGGCAAACCAAAGATCCTGCTTGGTGTCGATAGCAAACTTGAAACAGCTATGTGCGAAGCTGCGGATACTCTTGTCCGTGTTGTGCATGCCCTGAATAACACCAGCACCATCAAAGTTGTGGATTTCCACCTCTTGCTTCTTTCCACTCTTGCCCTCGAACACGAGTTTAGCCACTCCTGGCTCATCGGCACGAATCTCTACACTCTTGTAGACATCACCATAAGCATGACGGGCAATGGTGATAGGCTTCTCCCAGTTCTTCACACATGGGTGGATGCTTGGAATGGTGATAGGTGCACGAAATACAGTTCCGTCCATGATGCTTCGGATGGTTCCGTTAGGACTTTTCCACATTTTGTGCAGCTTGTATTCATCCATACGCTGGGCATTAGGAGTAATCGTGGCACACTTTACTGCCACACCATATTTCTTGGCAGCCTCAGCAGAGTCGATGGTCACCTGATCGTTGGTCTGATCACGATAGGGCAAGCCCAAGTCATAATACTCAGTCTTGAGGTCGACGAAAGGCAATATCAGTTCATCCTTAATCATCTTCCACAGGATGCGAGTCATCTCGTCACCGTCCATCTCCACCAAGGGAGTTGTCATTTGAATCTTTTCCATAAGCTTTCTCTTGTTTTTTTGATAATTTGCTTGCAAAATTACGAATAATATTTTAAAGAGAAACATATTTTCGTGTTTTTCTTTCACAATGCCACGTTTTTGTTGCGTATCCGGTTATTTTGAAGAATACTTCTTTGAACTTTCTATCACTGAATAAGTCTGTACAAGAGGCGAAGGTTGGCAATACAAAGTCGCTGGTTGACGGCATCGTCTGAAAACCATCAGAGGAGCAAGCGCAAAGTGTCGAGATATTCATCTACTCCGGCATCATTCATTCTGCTCCACACATCACCCAAGAAGGCGGCACCGCCAAAGCCCCAGGCTTTGATTTGCGGAATATGCGAAGAAGTAATGCCTCCCAACGCCACAACCTTATGGTCGATTGTACCGGCAACATGAGCCTGCTGCAAGTCGTTGTCGGTAAAGGAAGCCGAATATCCCTGCTTGGAGATACTGTCGAAGATGGGACTCAGAAAGACATAATCGCAATGTGGCTTTGCTGCCACAACCTCGTCGAGGCAATGACAGGAACAAGACACATGCCCACGAAAACCCTCTGGGACATCGGGGCAACGACGGTTGAGATGAATGCCAAGAAGAGAGTACTCTGCGGCCAAAGAGAAATGTTCATGCACCACAATCCTGTTGTGCCAACGGCAAGGAACCTCGCTCAGCAAATGCCGGCAGTCCTCATACGAAGCCCCCGGCTTACGCAGATGAAGCACATCCAGACCATGACAGAAAAGTCTGTCAATAAAAAGAGCCTCTCCCGACAGGAAGTCAGGAGAGGTTATCACGATCCATTTCATCCAGAACAGAAATTACTTCTTCAACTTAGCGATGATAGCATCAGCCACCTTCTTACCAGAAAGCAACATACCACCGAAGATAGGTCCCATGCGTGGAGTGCCGGCAACAGCAGAAGAGGCCATACCGCATACATAAAGACCTGGATAAACCTCACGGGTTCCCTCTACTACCATGCGCTCGCCTTCTATCACATCCAGTGAACGCTCACCGATAACACCACCCGTAGCAGTATCCAACTTGATTCCGTTCTTGCGGGCAACAACCTTGCACATCTCGCTGTCGTGACCCGTTCCGTCGATAACATACTTCGACATGATGTTGAGAGGATCTACGTGCAAGCCTTCACGAAGCACTGGAGTCCAGTTGACAACCACACCACTTACCACATCATTCTTGAAGATGACGTCCTCTACCGAGTAGCAGTTGAAAATAGTTGCACCAGCATGTACTGCATGATAAAGCAGCGAAGAGGTACTCTCCACAGAGTCGATAGTGTAAAGACCATCCTCGAAAGTCTCGTAGTTGATATCGAAGTCCTTTACGATGTGCATAGCCTCTTCCTGAATGACAATCTGGTTGAACATCATGGCACCGCCCCACATGCCGCCACCAGGAGAGAGTTTGCGGTCAAACTGAGCTACCTTCAATCCTGCCTTAGCCAGATAATAAGCAGCAACAATACCAGAAGGACCTCCGCCAACAATGGCTACATCGAGATCGAGATTACGCTGAAGTTTGTCAAAATAGGTACTGATAATACCTTTGGATACTTGTGTTTCAATCATTTTTTTTTAGTTTTTTATTTTTTGAAATAAGTTGATTCTAAATTCTCATTGCTCTCTGTTGCATTACAGAGTGTGCGTTTATTCTCCTTTACGTTCCTCGCAGCTCTTCAATGAATGACTGATGCGGGCAGCACAGAAGTTGGGACCGCACATGGTGCAGTAATTGGCATCTACGCTGTTGCTCGTCTTGTAGAACTCCAGCGCACGCTCTGGGTCGAGCGAGAGGTTGAACTGGTCTTTCCATCTGAAGTCATAACGGGCCTTGCTCAGCGCGTTGTCACGTACAGAGGCTCCTGGATGTCCCTTAGCCAAATCGGCAGCATGGGCAGCTATCTTGTAGGTTACCACACCTGTGCGAACGTCTTCCTTCTCTGGTAAGGCAAGGTGCTCCTTCGGAGTAACATAGCAGAGCATGGCTGTACCATACCAGCCTATCA
This sequence comes from Segatella intestinalis, assembly GCF_029348455.1. Classification (NCBI taxonomy): domain Bacteria; kingdom Pseudomonadati; phylum Bacteroidota; class Bacteroidia; order Bacteroidales; family Prevotellaceae; genus Segatella; species Segatella intestinalis. The sequence goes on along the minus strand of NZ_JARJVV010000001.1, from coordinate 268,911 downwards.
TCGAAGCACCTATGGCAGAGGTGATGTGGTCATAGGCGGGAGCTATATCGGTTACAAGAGGGCCCAATGTATAGAAAGGTGCTCCGTGACATTTCTCTATCTGTCGCTCCATGTTCTCCTTGATCTTGTGCATAGGCACATGACCCGGCCCCTCGATAAACGCCTGTACATTCTTTGCCCAGGCACGCTCCACCAACTCGCCCATCGTGTCGAGTTCGGCAAACTGGGCTGCATCATTGGCATCGTAGGTTGAACCAGGACGCAAGCCATCGCCCAACGAGATGGCAACATCGTACTTGGCACAGATATCACAGATATCATCAAAGTGCTCGTAGAGGAAACTTTCCTTCTGATGCACCTTACACCATTTCGAGATGATGCTTCCGCCCCGGCTCACGATACCTGTAAGACGAGTATCCGCCAAGTGGATATTCTTCAGACGGATGCCGCAGTGGATGGTGAAATAGTCCACTCCCTGCTCACACTGTTCGATAAGGGTGTCGCGGAACACTTCCCATGTCAGGTCTTCTGCCTTGCCGTCCACTTTCTCGAAAGCCTGATACATAGGCACCGTACCTACTGGCACAGGACAGTTGCGCAATATCCACTCTCGGGTCTCATGAATATCATTGCCCGTAGAAAGATCCATCAGCGTGTCGCCACCCCACTTGCAACTCCACACGGCTTTCTCCACCTCTTCCTCGATTCCGGAAGTTGTGGCAGAGTTGCCTATATTGGTATTGATCTTAACCAGGAAGTTGGTTCCTATAATCATAGGTTCCGACTCAGGGTGTTTCTTGTTGGCAGGAATAACGGCTCTTCCCTCGGCAATCTCCTTGCACACAAACTCTGGAGTGATGTGAGTCTTGATGCCCAGCTCCTCGCAGTTCATATTCTCGCGGATAGCCACGTATTCCATCTCCTCTGTGATGATACCTTTCTTGGCGAAATACATCTGAGTCTCACCCTCCTTGCGGTTCTCTATCCATGACTGACGCAAACGGGGCAAGCCTTTGTTCAGGTCTATTTCCACATTGGGGTCGCTATAGCAACCACTCGTATCATAGATATAGACAGGGGTATTGGGTTCCTCGTGGCGCACATCGCCCTCGAAAGTAACCGTTGGAGTAAGGCGCACCTTACGCATGCCCACTCTGATGTCGGGGTAGAGTTTTCCCTTGAGATAAACCTTCTCTGAGGAAGGATAGTCAAACTTGATTTTTGTCTTCATTTATAAGTTGTATTAGTTTGTAATCACATGTCATTGTCCGTAGCCGAGATAAAGAGTCTCATCTCTTCTACAGGATTCTCCGCATTCAGGATAGCTCCGCTTACCGCTATTCCTGTCACGCCAGTCTGCATGATGGCAGGAATATCCTGGTGCAGAATTCCTCCAATGGCGACGATGGGGAGCTGAATGTCATGAGCCTTCATCTGTGCCGTGATGTCCCGATAACCCTCCAGACCCAGCACTGGCGACAGGTTCTTCTTGGTAGTGGTAAACCGGAAAGGACCACAACCTATGTAGTCGGCTCCCTGACGAGAAAGCCGCTCCACATCTTCGAAGGTATTGGCAGTGCCTCCGATGATTTTGTTTCGTCCCAACATCTTTCGAGCCTCATCTACAGGCATGTCGTTCTTGCCAAGATGCACTCCGTCGGCACCAGTAAGCCCCACCCACTCCACATGGTCGTCGAGAATGAATGTGGCATGATATTCATCGCATAATCTTCTTATCTTCTTTGCCGCCCGAAGGAAATCTATTTCCATAGCGTCCTTCATGCGCAACTGAATCCAACGACATCCGCCCTGCAAAGCCAGCTTGGCGCCTTCTACATGGTCGTAACGCTCATTGGAATGGGTTATAAACTGTATCATATTCTTTGTTTGTTTTTGTTTGTTTTCGTATCTTATGAGGGTTTTCGCTTAGTTGCGAAGAAAATATAAATTGGCTTTTTCTTTACCGAATCTTCAATTTCTCGGGGTTGAAGAAATGGTCGACAGGACCGTGTCCTTTTCCTATCTCCACTTCCTTGCCTGCCTCTATGGCTTGCGACAGATAATCCTTGGCTTGAGCTATGGCCTGACACATGTCCAAGCCACGGGCCAAGAACGAGGCAATAGCGGAAGAGAGTGTGCAACCTGTGCCATGAGTATTGCGGGTTTCTATCGTGGCATGCTCGTAGACTTCGGTTCTGCCATCGGCAAGATAGAGTTTGTCTATTTTCCTGTCGCCTTCCAAGTGCCCGCCTTTTATCAGAACAGCCTCACAGCCTAACGACAGGATGCGCAGGGCCGCCTGATCCATGTCGTCTGCCGTCTGTATTGAGGTATGAGAAAGTACGGAAGCCTCGGGAATATTGGGTGTCAGCAAGTTGGCCATCGGCAAGAGTTGCCGACAGAAGACATCGAGAGCATCTTGCTGCATGAGCATAGAACCGCTGGTCGACACCATAACGGGGTCGACAACAAGTGTAGTTCCAGGATAAAGTTTCAGCGTATCGGCAATGGTCTGGATAGTGGCCTTATCGTTCACCATTCCTATTTTGACAGTATTGGGCTGTATGTCGTCCATCACAGCCTTGATCTGACCTGCCAAAATTTCGGGTTCTATGGCTTGAATGGCCTGAACGCCCTGCGTATTCTGTACAGTAACAGCAGTAATGGCCGATGCCGCATAAACGCCCAATGCCGACATGGTCTTGATATCAGCCTGTACGCCTGCTCCTCCACAACTGTCGGAACCGGCAATGGTCAATGCACAAATATACCTCATTTCAATCTACATTTTTCTTTAGAAGAAGAGGCGCACACACACGTACCTTACCAATAAAAGATAATACGGAATAGAAATATCCCTGCGGCAGCATTATCTGCGTCAGGTTCTATGGGTATAATCTCAGCAGCACAACCGTGCAGCACCCCTTATTTCTTGTTGTTGATTTATTATTTTCGCTTACAAAGATAAGCAATAATCGGCAACGAGCCAACTATTCACGGATAATTTAAGATTTATTCAAGAAAAGAAAAAGGCGCATCGCAAGTAAAAACCTACGGCACGCCTTAAAAAGATATATCTTAATTCTTCAGTTTACTTCTCCTCTGGAGCCTTGTCGATGAGATCCATGAACTGGTCGAGCTTAGGAGTGATGATGATCTGAGTGCGACGGTTGCGCATCTTGCCCACCTCAGTATCGTTGGTTGTCACAGGGTTGTACTCACCACGGCCACCTGCTGTGAGGCGCTTAGGAGATACGCCGAAGTGCTCCTGCAGATACTGTACTACAGATGAAGCACGCAGAGCTGAGAGGTCCCAGTTATTGCGGATGTTCTTCATCTTAGGACTTGTGGTGCTTACAGGTACATTATCGGTATTACCCTCTACCAATACATCGTAGTCCTTATAGTCCATGATGATCTTGGCAATCTTGCTCAGAGTCTCCTGTGCGCGGCTGTTTACCTCATAGCTTCCACTCTGATAGAGCATATTGTCGGCCAAAGAGATGTAAACCACACCCTTGAGTACCTGTACGTCTACTTCCTTCAACTCTTCCTTGCTCAATGAGCGGGTCAGGTTGTTGGTAAGCACCATGTTGAGTGAGTCGCTCTTGCTCTTCACCTCTACCAAGTGACGGATGTACTGGTTAGACTCGTTAATCTGGTCAACGAGCTTCTCGATGCTGATATTGTTCTGGTTGGCGTTGTTCAAACTCTTGTCGAGAGCTGTCTGCATAGAAGAATAGTCCTTCTTCATCTGTGCGAGCTGATCCTCGAGAGTAGTAACGCGAGCCTGTGATGCAGCGAGTTGCTCCTTGGCTGCCTGATAATTACCGGTCAGTTCCTTATTCTCGGTCTGACAATTCTGTAACTCTTTTTTGCTGGCGCAGCTTGTTGCAAGCAGAGCGCCTGCCATTGCGATAATCGCTAAAGTCTTTGTCTGTTTCATATTCTTCTCGTTTATTTTTTGCTTAGATGATAAAATTAAGTTTTTGTAAAGGGTCTTCCTAAACATTAAATACATGCTTCTTTCATTGTGCAAAGTTATGAATAAGACTGGAATAAAAGCCTTTTGTCAAATCCATTTATGGAATTTTAACCACCTTTGAGCCTTTTCTTCTCATTTTTAACGATTTAACACGAATTATGGTCCTTTCTTCATTCACTTTTTCTATCGACAGAAGGCTTCATAGAAGACTCATCCCGGTCATAATAGACGGCAAGGGCTGGTCGTAATAGATGACCGATGCCAGTCATAATAGATGACCGATATCGGCCATCATAGAGACTCCGGCCTGGCCGTCTATGAAGACTGACTACATCCTGCAGAAAAAGAGCGCTGTACATCAAAAACGGGGCAGAAGAAATGCGAAAGTTTGATAAAAAACAAAAAAAACGAGCTTTCTCTTTGTTATCTCTCCTTTTTACACTAACTTTGCAGTCGAAAAGAAATACATTAACAATAAAAAGAGAAAGACTAAGTATGATTCTTTTTTTCAGAACTCCATCCAAGAGTGTGATAGCGACCGAGATTGACCACAAACCATCTCAGGACGAGATCAATGAACTTTGTTGGCTTTATGGTGACGCAACATTAGAGGACGCCCAGCAGTTGCAGGGCTTCTTTGTGGGTCCACGCCGTGAAATGATTACTCCCTGGAGTACGAATGCCGTTGAGATAACTCAGAACATGAGTCTTAACGGCATTTCGCGTATTGAGGAGTACTTCCCCGTAGAAAGCGAGGACGCTGAGCACGACCCTATGCTGCAGCGCATGTACAACGGAATAGACCAGAATGTGTTCACCGTCAACCATGAGCCTGAACCCATCAAGTACGTAGACGACCTCGAGAAGTACAACGAAGAGGAAGGCTTGGCTCTCAGCGAGGACGAGATGGCTTATCTCCACAAGTTGGAGAAAGAGAACGGACGTCCTCTTACCGACAGCGAAATCTTTGGCTTTGCACAGATCAACTCTGAGCACTGCCGCCACAAGATCTTCGGCGGACAGTTTATCATCGACGGCAAGGAGATGGAGTCTTCTCTTTTCAATATGATCAAGAAGACCACCAACGAGAACCCCAACAAGATTCTCTCTGCCTACAAGGACAACGTGGCCTTCTCGCAGGGTCCTGTCATCGAGCAGTTTGCTCCTGCCGACCAAACTACAAGCGATTTCTTCCAGGTGAAGGACATCGAGAGCGTGATTTCGCTGAAGGCCGAGACTCACAACTTCCCTACTACTGTAGAGCCTTTCAATGGTGCTGCTACAGGTACTGGTGGTGAGATCCGCGACCGTATGGGTGGTGGTGTAGGCTCATGGCCTATCGCAGGTACTGCCTGCTACATGACTGCTTATCCTCGTCTGAAGGACGACAACGGCAAGAGCGACATCGAGCGCGACTGGGAAGACATCATGCCAGTGCGCAAATGGCTCTATCAGACTCCAGAGCAGATCCTTATCAAGGCATCTAACGGTGCTTCCGACTTCGGTAACAAGTTCGGTCAGCCTCTTATTACCGGTTCTGTGCTTACCTTCGAGCACGAGGAGAATGGTGAGAAGTATGCTTATGACAAGGTTATCATGCTTGCTGGTGGTGTTGGCTACGGCAAGAAGCGTGATTACAAGAAGGGAGAGCCACAGAAGGGCAACAAGGTGGTCGTTGTAGGTGGCGACAACTATCGCATCGGTCTCGGTGGCGGTTCTGTTTCTTCTGTAGATACTGGTCGCTACAGCAACGGTATCGAGTTGAATGCGGTTCAGCGTGCCAACCCTGAGATGCAGAAGCGTGCTTACAACTTGGTTCGTGCACTCGTTGAGAACGACGAGAACCCTGTAGTCAGCATCCACGACCACGGTTCTGCAGGTCACTTGAACTGTCTCTCTGAGTTGGTAGAAGAGTGCGGTGGCGAAATCGACATGGCTAAATTGCCTATCGGTGACAAGACTTTGAGCGCCAAGGAAATCATCGCCAACGAGAGTCAGGAGCGTATGGGCTTACTCATCGACGAAAAATATATCAGCGAGGTTCAGAAGATTGCCGACCGTGAGCGTGCTCCTATGTACGTGGTAGGTGAGACCACTGGCGATGCTCACTTCAGCTTCAAGCAGGCTGACGGCGTGAAGCCATTCGACCTCGACGTAGCTCAGATGTTCGGTCATACTCCTAAGACTGTAATGGTCGACGAGACCGTAGAGCGCAAATATGAGGATGTAACTTATTCTGCCGACAACCTCGACGAGTACTTGCAGCGTGTTCTCCAGATGGAGGCTGTGGCTTGTAAGGACTGGTTGACCAACAAGGTGGACCGCTCCGTAACGGGTAAGATTGCCCGTCAGCAGTGCCAGGGTCAGATTCAGTTGCCACTCTCCGACTGCGGTGTTGTAGCTCTCGACTACCGTGGCGAGAAGGGTATCGTAACAGCAATGGGTCATGCTCCTCAAGCTGGTTTGGCTGATCCTAAGGCTGGTTCTGTACTCTCTGTAGCAGAGTCATTGACCAATATCGTTTGGGCCCCATTGGCAGATGGTATGGACAGCATCAGCCTCTCTGCTAACTGGATGTGGCCTTGCCGCAGCCAGAAGGGTGAGGATGCTCGTTTGTACGAGGGCGTGAAGGCATTGTCAGACTTCTGCTGCGCCATCCACGTGAACGTACCAACAGGTAAGGACTCGCTCTCATTGACCCAGCAGTATCCTAACGGCGAGAAGATCATCGCTCCTGGTACCGTTATCGTAAGTGCTGGTGGTGAGGTTTCAGATATCAAGAAGGTGGTTAGTCCTGTTCTCGTCAACGACAAGAACTCAAGCCTCTATCACATCGACTTCAGCTTCGACGAGCAGCGCCTCGGTGGTTCTGCCTTCGCTCAGAGCTTGGGCAAGGTGGGCAGCGATGTTCCTACCGTGAAGAACCCTGAGTACTTCGTTGATTGCTTCAATGCTGTACAGGAACTCATCAACCGTGGTTGGGTAATGGCAGGTCACGATATCAGCGCCGGTGGTTTGATTACCACTCTCCTCGAGATGACATTCGCCAACGTAGAGGGCGGTATGAAGATCAACCTCCATGACATAGCCGACAAAGACATCATCAAGACTCTCTTCGCAGAGAACCCAGGTGTTGTCATCCAGGTAAGCGATGCTCATAAAGATGAACTCAAGGCATTCCTCGAGGACAATGGCATCGGCTATGCCAAGATTGGTTATCCAGCTCCAGAGCTCCGCAAGATCATCATCAAGAAGGATGGCTTCGAGCACGAATTCGATATTGACGCCCTGCGCGACAACTGGTACAAGACTTCTTACCTCCTCGACCGCAAGCAGAGCATGAATGGCATGGCTAAGAAGCGCTACACCAACTATAAGAAGCAGCCTATCGAGATGAAGTTCAGCTATAGCTTCAAAGGCACACTGGCAAGTTATGGTCTCGATGCCAACCGCCGCAAGCCATCTGGTATCAAGGCAGCAATCATTCGTGAGAAGGGAACCAATGGTGAGCGCGAAATGGCTTACTCTATGTACCTCGCTGGCTTCGACGTGAAGGACGTGATGATGACCGACCTTATCAGTGGTCGTGAAACTTTGGAGGATGTGAACTTCATCGTATTCTGCGGTGGTTTCTCTAACTCCGACGTTCTCGGTTCTGCCAAGGGTTGGGCTGGTGCATTCCTCTACAATCCTAAGGCTAAGGAGGCACTCGACAAGTTCTATGCCCGTGAGGACACTCTTTCACTCGGCATCTGTAACGGTTGCCAGTTGATGGTAGAACTCAACCTCATCAATCCTGAGCACAAGCATCGCTCACACCTATGCCACAATACCAGCAAGAAGTTTGAGAGCACATTCCTGGGTCTGACCATTCCTCAGAACGACAGCGTAATGTTTGGCAGCCTCAGCGGTGATAAGTTAGGTATCTGGGTAGCTCACGGCGAGGGTCGTTTCTACCTTCCTGAGCCAGAGGATCACTACAATGTGATTGCGAAGTACAACTATGCTGAGTATCCCGGCAATCCTAACGGCAGTGACTACAACGTGGCAGGTATCTGCTCTGCAGATGGTCGCCACCTGGCAATGATGCCACACTTGGAGCGTGCCATCTTCCCATGGCAGAACGCCTGGTATCCGGCAGACCGTCGCAACGACGAGGTAACTCCTTGGATTGAGGCATTCGTCAATGCACGCCAGTGGATTGAAGAAAGAACTTTGAAAAAGTAAAAAGGTAAAAAGGTAAAAAATGAATAATAGCGTAAGTTATCTTACATTATTTAAAACATTTACGAAGATTGGCATAGTCACCTTTGGGGGTGGCTATGCCATGATTCCTATTATAGAATCCAAAGTCGTTGACAAGCATCATTGGATGACGAAGGAAGAGTTTCTCGATGCCATCGCTGTGACACAGACTTGTCCGGGAGCCCTGGCCATCAACATGAGTTCCATGCTGGGATATAAGTTGGCAAAAACTCCAGGAGCCATCATCTGCACTCTCGGAGCCTCACTTCCCTCTTTCCTTATCATATTGGCCATCGCCATGTTCTTCCATCAGTTCGAGGACAACAAGGTTGTGGCAGCATTGTTTGCCGGCATTCGTCCTGCAGTCGTTGCCCTGATAGCCGTCCCTACATTCTCACTTGCCAAGAGTGCACACATCACTTTTGCCAACTGCTGGATTCCCATTCTGTCTGCCATGCTTATCTGGCTTCTGCACGTCAACCCCATCTGGGTCATCATTTCCGCAGCCGCAGCTGGCTACATTTACGGCAAGTTCATACTGCCTACAGAATGAAACCTCTGCTTATATATAATAAGGTGTAAGTCTTCAGAAAAGATGAATCTTCCAAGGTATAGATTTGTCTATTATCGATTCTTAATTATCTATTGATATGATTTTTCTTCAGCTTTTCCTCGTTTTTATCCAGATTGGCATCTTCGGTTTCGGAGGTGGCTACTCTATGATTTCCCTCATACAGGGACAAGTAGTAACACAATACCACTGGATGACGATGCAAGAGTTTACTGATGTCGTTGCCATTTCGCAGATGACACCAGGTCCCATTGGCATCAATGCTGCTACTTATTGTGGCTATACTGCTGTACAAAATGCAGGCTTGAGCGAATCAATGGCCATATTGGGAAGTGCTGTAGCTACATTTGCCTTGGTTCTTCCCTCCTTTATTTTGATGATTCTTATCAGCAAGATGCTGTACAAATATATGAACACCACTGCCGTACAGAGTATTTTCATCGGTCTTCGCCCCGCCATAGTTGGGCTCGTAGGAGCTGCAGCCCTGCTCTTGATGAACCAAGAAAACTTCTCATCTCCTGCCGACCCCTGGCGATTCTATATATCTATCGCGCTCTTCCTTGCCACCTTCTTTGGTGTCAAGTTTGTCGGCATCAACCCCATCCGCATGATATGCTACTCTGCTTTTGCCGGATTGCTGTTGCTGTATTAACAGAGATCAATTTCTCCGAAACTGAACGAACATTCAATATATCTACGAAGGAATGAAAAAACTATTATATTTTGCTGCAGTTGTAATTGCTGCCACCGCATCTGTCTCAACAGCCACCAGCTGCAAGTTTGCCCCATCGCAGAATGATGGAGACACAGTGGCTGCCAGCGAATTCTATCCAGAAGACACTTCGGCACTTCATGCCAAAAAGATGGCACGAATAAAGGCTCAGAAGGCCATGACCGACAGTGTGGGAATATACTATATCGGAAGCGGATCTTCTAAGGAAAAACTACAATTGGTTTCCTATCCTTCAAGACGAGACACCTTTGAATACGGAAAGACTCGTCGCATCAAGGTTAAGGGTTGCGCTGATATCAACCACGTGGTACGTGTCGATTTCTATCTCCTCAATGGCAAAGACTCGCTCGTGAAAGCCGTCGAAGAAATCATTCAACAATAACATTCTTCTATATCAAAAAGAATAGGACGCTTATTTTGTATAACGCAAGTCGAATCTGCATGCAAGAATACATCAGATTATTTATGAATAAAACCTATCGCCCTGAATAAGCTGGACGATCCTATAAATTATGAATTGTTTGTCAAGAATAAGAGAAAGACTGTACTCTCTCATTCTTGACAAAATAAAAGCGATGCGTTTTTACCTTTTTACTCCTTTACCTTTGTATTTAGAACCTTATAACTAATTATGACTAACCATATTTAAACCTTGATTTTCAGTAATTTTTAATTTCTACACTTCTGAGTGCTTTGTAACTATAACAAATGAATAGTTGGGTTGTCATTGTTGTCTGTTGTAAAAATCATTTATCGAGAATAGCTCCTGTCACCAACTCATCAATGATGTTTTTAACACCTGTGCTGTTGATCTGCTTTCGGAAGTGGACGGTATAACCATTTGCAGTCATGGCCTTGAAGAACTCCTCAGCACATGAAATCTTGGTGTCCTCATCAGGTGAGATATGTGACTCCTTATCGTAAGCCTTCGTCTCTATCACGATGTTCAGTTCCTTGGTTCCATCAGCCTTCTTGACCACATACATAAAGTCAGGACTGTAGTTGCTTGATGCCACAGTAGGAATACAGATGCTGTGTGATGGAATCTTGCCATATACGATGACTTCATCTATCTCTGTCTTGATATTCTGTAATTCCAAACCTGAGTCATGAGCATAAGTATCATAGAGATACTTGATAGGTGGTTCGCCTGGCACACTCTTATTGCCAATGTATGCCTGAACAACTTCATCCTTCACTGTTCCATCAGCATTGGTGAGCTTGGTTTCCTTCACTGTGTAGTTGGCTTGCTTATAGCGCACAAAACCAACGAGCTGGTCACACTTCCAATCATCTACAGCACCAATCAATCTGGTCAACGAACTATCGTTGAACATTTCGTTGGTGAGATGATAGCCACCATTTGCTGCTTCACATATAGCCTTATGCAGAATATGAACCGGAATGTTGGTGTATCTTGAAGCTCGCTTTAGAAACTCATTATAGCCATAATGGCGGTCATGCAATGTCAATTCTGTATGAGCTCCTTCATTGGCAACTGCTACGTTTCCCTCGAATTCCAAGACTTTGCGAGATGACTCTACGGTCTGAAGAGAGAATACGTGCTTATCCTTGATGATTGAAGGCAGTTCGGCTTCTATCTTCTTGTCTATCGCCTTATCAAAGTACAGAACGTACTTCCTATTCAGCTGTGCCCACAGCTCTCGCAGTTTCTCAAATCTTGCCTTACGGATATGAATCTTATCATTACGACTGCTGTTACGGTTGATGATACGATTGGTATTGACGCCACTTGTAACATCCTTAAACTCAGGATATTCAATCAACATATCATCGAACTTCTCAGGCACCACATTCTTATCAAAGTCGACATAACCTTTAGTCATCAGTTCAATAAAGAACTTATTGACTTCGATATTGCGCTTCTCGGCAACCTTGATGATATCTTCTGCGGTGATAGAAAGCGGACTCTTCTGGTCAGCGTCAAGTTCACCATTGATTTCAGCAACCAGTTTGTTGGCAAAGTCCTTCTCTGTGAAGTCTACGATGTAGTTGAGCATAAAGGAAGAATCGCTGATGCGGTTTCCTGCACTATCAACGGGCAGACGCAGTCCACGACCCACTTCTTGCAGTTTACTGATCTCTGAACCACTTGAGCGGAGCTTGCAGATGGTAAACACATTCGGATTATCCCATCCTTCTTTCAATGTCCATTTAGAGAACAGGAATCGCAGGACGTTTGGCTTGCCCTCCTCATCCGTAAAGCTCAAGAGTTCTTTCTTGCCATGAAGAATCACCTTAACCTCATTGGCAACATTCTCATCAGAATCGTTATTGTCCTGCGAGAAGTAGCCAGCACATGAAGCATCTATATTTTCAAGAGTGGCTCTCAGATATGCCTCGTATTCAGGAGTGTTCTGGCATGTCAGTTCCTTCTTTACTTTTGCCTCCAACAGATCAATGAACTTCTTTCTCAGCCAACCGTCATTCTTGCCTTCAGGACCACGGAAACTCTCAATGCTGTCAATAAAGAACAGAGCCAGTGTCTTGATTGGAAGTCCTTCACGACAGAAGTTCTCACGCTCGGTTTCGAAATGACGCATCAATGCCAATTCTATCATACCCTCCTGATAGGATACGCCATACTGATCAGGGAAGAACTCTTCGCCAGTCTGCTTCTCCTGACCGTTGCTCAGACTGACGCTATTCTTACTGATATCCTCCACCACAACGCCATCCAAATCATTATCAATAGAGCCAAGACTTTCTCCGACATGGAGTGTGAAAGTCTTACCTGTATTGTCTGCACTTGTCAGCCTCATGTTGGCACAGTCACCCCTCACAGTCGATAACACCTTCACTTTCTTTTCTGCCTTCTTACCACCAGGCAACTCCAGATGCTCTTTGGCAACACCTTTGATAAGCCCCTGATTAAAGGAGTCGGCTGCATTCAAGTCGTAGATCAGTTCTTGATAATCCTTCACTGCATGTTTGTTCTTGCCCTTACCAACTGTCAACTCAGGGAAGGTGGCACCATAGCGCAACACCAGTTGAGGACGGAAGTTCTCAATAAGAGCGGCATACGATTTGCCGCCACGCTCCATACGATGTGGCTCGTCGATAATCAGCACAGGCTTGGTGTCAGCAATAGCATCTACAGGTCGATGAAATTCACCCAGCATCTGGTCATAGTCCTCACGGGTCAGTAACTTTCCGTTAGTAATGAGCTGCGTATTAAGCAACAGCACATAAATCTTATGCTTTGCATGATGAGTGCCGTAAAAGAAATGTCCCACGGCAGAAGGCATATTCAGACGGCCCTTCTTCTGTTGCTTATGAGGTTCAAGCAAGCACAACTCTATCTCGGCATTGTAATTGCACACCATCTCAAAGTGGCGTTTCACCTCTTGTTCTTTCAAGAATGCAGCAGTTCCTGCCTTAATAGGCAATGTCGGTACGGCAATGATGAACTTGTTGAATCCGCAACGCTTATGCAACTCAAACATGGTTCGGGTATAGACGTATGTCTTGCCAGTACCCGTCTCCATCTTGATGTCGAGAAGACTATGGTAAGGCAAGTTTTTAATCTTATCCGACAGCATATAGGGCGTCACCCTTTGCTTGGTGGCTTTATCCAATATATTGCCTTTCTTACGCACCAAGCGTAGAGCCTCACCATCGAGCTGTCGCTTCAATAGTGGGTTCTGGTGGCTCTGCTTAGCTGGTTCCTGTATAGAAGCCTCTACCACTGTGGCAACGCCATCAACAGGCATCATTTGGTGTGCGAGGTTATTTTCGAGTTTTAATTCCATGTAATTAAGGATATAATCTATTCATAATAGAATAAAATTTATGATATAACATAAACGTATTCCAAAAGTCTTCTGATTTGAATTTCTGAATAAATTTCTTCTTATCTTCTAAATTCATATTAGTCAGAGCACTTGAGATCAATTTATGTCTAGCTATTTCATCTTGACAGTTATATATATCACGGTAATTTACATGACGTAATTCATACCATAATCTTCTTATATCCTTTAATGGGCGTATGAAAAGTTTTGCAGAGCTAACACATGCCCTGACATCATCATAATGGCGAATTGAGGCTTTTACTATGATTTCACCATTAACCCCATAATCTATATATTGTTGGATATCTGTTAAGTAATATGCTGGGAATGCATATTTTTCTTTTCTGATGCCATTGCAACACATAGGTGATATTCCATTTTTTTCATCAGGAAAATTACCCAAACAAGAAGCCACTAAGTTGTTGTAAGCTACATTATGTGGATATGGCGGAGTATCTTGATTTGTATTTCTTTCAAAATCCTCTCTAAGTATAACGTCCCCAATATTCAGATTTGGTGCAGCTTGGTAATCAGCAAGACGAGCATTGTTTGTGTTGTTATACCCTCTCGGAATAATATGCTCTAGTGAAATCTTCTCAATACCACCATTTGATGCCTTTTTGTTTAATTTTCGCAAACAATAGCAGCAATATCCATGTTGATTTCTGTAAATTGCATCTATCATTCTTTTCTTGTAAATACCCATGTTTGTTGATGAGAAGCGGTTCCCATCACCATCTCTTTTATCGTAACATACATTTGAGTATCTACCAGTTGCAGTATCCAAACAGCAATTGTCCAAGTAATCTTTTGCAACTTGGTCACCCAAAAGTTTATTAGTTGATTTGTCTATAAAAATCATGTTACTGTTTTTTACGTTCTAATTCTATACGACTATTTAGTTCTTGCACAGAAATATATTTCTTGTCCAAGATTTGTCGCTTTAAAACTTCGGCTTGTTCTATTAAGTTATGATTAAGCATGAATGCGCATTCTGAGATAGCCCATTCTAACACCTCATCTCCGCTATTAACTTTCATTACTTCTTGAACACCTGTATTATAGTCCAGCCCGTAAATATCTGATATTGGAATCGGTTCAACAGTATTTCGTTCCATCCTTAATATTGCATTTTTCCCATTTACTGTACTTATTCCTGTCAACACCAGTGGTGAATGTGTAGAGACAATAAACTGGATGTGTGTGAAAGTCTTTGTCAGCCTTTCCAATACTGTTTGTTCCAATTCTGGATGCAGATGCAAATCAATTTCATCTATGATTGCAACACCCGTAATGTCTGTGCTTGTTCCGTTGCTTAGCAGAAATGAACGATAGGCTAAATCCAATGCAATATAAAACAATCGCTTATATCCTGCAGGCAAAACTGAGAAAGCATACCGTTCCCTATCAGGAGTAACAATATTTACTTCTGTCCTGTAGTGGATACCTAATTCCAACGATGCCACTTCCATATTGTTACAATCTCCCTCAGAAAACAGCTGTAAACAAGTCGATATTTTACTTATCTCATTATTACATTCTTCTAATTCTTTTTTGCTTGCTTCTATAAAGGCGTTATACTTCTCTTTTTCTATTTTACCAGCCTTGTATCTATCCTCTATAAGTCTTATCTCCCTTGGAATAACCTCTTGACGGCTCAACTTATTTCTCAGTCTCTCTAACCATATATTGGTAAACCCTTTCTCTGAATTCCAATCGGTATATCCCAGCTCTGGAAAACTATTCTTCAAATGAAAATCGCGCTTTGTTTCCTCTTTTCTGTTGCGTTGGTTAAAAAGAGTATAATGTGGATAACCGTCAGAATAATAAGCCAACAGCGGTAATTGGGGCGAAGGACAGGTATCCTTGCTCCATTTGTATAGTTCCAAAAACTCCTTTCTGTATCCCGACTTTCTCAAAGACATCTTTGGAGCAACTCCTGTCATATCCCAATCTAAAGGAAAATGCTCTCCGAATATTGCATCAGCATGAATGTTTATTTCATATTCAATCGGTTTGGTTCCTTCATAGTTACAATCTAACACAGAGAAACCTTCCACAGTAGGATATGGATTATTAAGTCTGAAAGTTTTAACGTCAATAACTTTCGCTTTCTTCCCTTTCCCTGTTTTCTCTTTTATTTCTTCGGAATACATCAAAAAACTCAATGCCTTATGAATGGCATGTATTAATGTAGACTTACCCGAACCATTCTTACCAAACAGTACGGTTACACCTGGTGCGAACTCAATGGTGTAGTTGCGGAAGCAACGGAAGTTGCTGATATGTAATTTCTTAAGATACATCGTATATCGTTTTTAATATCTTACATCTATGTTCACAGTCAAAGTCTTGTTACCCTCCTTTAGCGTGCGGAGGTTTTTCTGCAGTTCCTCACGGTGGGTGAAGCCGAAGCTGTAGCCGAAGATCACAATGTTGTGAGGAGAGAATGGCTCACCATTATACTTATCCATCAAGGCTGCGATGCTACTTTCGTCGAAGTCGTGGTCTGGATTTATCATATAGAGGTGATCGTCCTTCCAGTAAGACTTGTATTTACCGAGCAACACTTCCTCTGCATCCTCGGTCAAACCATAGCCGTCAGCGACGAGCCATGTGCGAAGCACGGTTTCCATACCGAAGTCATCTACATTCAAGGTCGTGATATTATTGGATACAGGGTCAAACCGTTCCATCAGCAGCAATGCGTCCTTCTTTGGTTCTTCCAATGTGTAATGCTTGAAGCCAAGGTCACCTGCAAAGAGTGGATTGCCAGCCTTAATCTTCTTAGCGGCACGCTTGATGCGCTCCATGCCGACTTCATCGATGGTCTTGTAGCCGGCTTTGGCTGCCTCACTGTCTGGCTTGCATGGCTCGGGAAGTTGGACGAGGATATAATGCATATTACTTCCATCAATGCTCATTTCCATAACAGCGTGGGCTGTCGAAGATGAACCACCAAAGAAATCTACAGCAAGTCCTTCCTTAAATGCCATCTTAAGTAAATGCCGAATTAGTTCAACAGGTTTTGGAGTTTCAAACACAGCAATTCCATCAAATAATTCTTTCAAATCATTTTTAGCTTTCTCATTAGTTGAACCTTCCTTAGCAAAAATCATTGTTTCTGGAGTTAAACCTCTTTCCTTTGCATTTAGGTATGTCTTTACACGAGGAACTCCATTTCCATCCTGACCAAACCAAATTCTATTATCTTTTATGGCCTCTTTCATGGTATCTTCGTTATAAATCCAACAGCGACCACTCGGAAGTTCATGTTTTTTACCATTGGGAGCAACAACGGTATAGAATTGAGATTCCACACCATGACCAGCTTGAGCATGTGCAGGGTCTGATTTCCATAGACCTCTTGGATCATTATCGGGATTACTATAACTTGCTAAGGCTTTACCGGACATTGGAAGTTGATTGATACGCTTTACCTCATCATCATAATAGTTTTTGGAATAACAAAGGATATAGTCATGACGAACAGACGTTTCTTTTCTATTTTCACGATTTAGCCTTTTCTCCCAAATAAATTGCGCAACAAAACATTCTTCACCAAACACCTCATCACAAAGCCTCTTCAGATTTGCCTGTTCATTATCATCAATGGATATAAATATCACGCCATCGTCAGTAAGCAAGTCACGGGCAAACGACAAACGAGGCAACATGAAGGTGAGCCATGCCGCATGGCTGGCACTTCCACGACGAGTCATGGATAGAATGCGCTCAGCACGCTCAGGACTTACATCCAAGCGTTTGGCAAGTTCCTCAGCTGTGAAGTTGAACTTGTCGTTATATACAAAGCCATCAGAACCGGTGTTGTATGGTGGATCGATATAAATCACCTTCACCTTGCCACTATACGATTTCACCAGATGCTGCAGCGCATCCAGATTGTCACCGCTGATATAGACATTCTGACTATCCTTGTTCTCAGGCTTGGCATTATGCTCCTCGTCAGGACGGATGAGCGTGGTGGTGTCCATGTTGGTAAGCATACGGGCATAGTTCTTGCCCAGCCAGTTGAAACCGCTGGTTTCGTCAGTAATGGTGGTTCCTCCAGGCAATGCAGCCTTGAAAGCCTCTATGTCAAATTCGCCGTCAGCATGAAAGCACTGGGGGAAGTACTTTTTCAGCGCATCCATTTCTTTCTGTCCCGCCACTGCATCAGCGTTGTGATTAATTATATCTTTGATCATATTCAAGTCTTCTTATCGTTAATCGTTCACTGCCTCCAGACGCACCAGGTCGTTCACTTCCACATTCAGGAGCTTGGCAATCATCAGCAAGGTCTCCAGTGAGGGCTGGCTGGCATTGGTACACCACTTGCTGACCGTTGCAGGGTCCTTATCCAGCTGCTCCGCCAACCATTTGTTGGTCTTGTCCTTGTCAGCCAATGCGGCTTTGATTGTGTTCAACTTTCTGTCCATCATGACTCATCTTTAATAAATAATGCAAATATAGTCAATTCTTTTGAGAAACGTGAACAATTCGCAATAAAAATGAGGTTGAGGGGTTTATACTGATAATCAACTAATAATACATTTTATATTTAAAAAGTCCTTTTATTCATCACATAGTTCTTTAATCTGCTTCTTAGGTGTAACACCCAGTTTCTTCAGACTCTCTACCCTTCTCATGACATTACCAGCGCCATCGTAAAGTTGCTTTTTAGCCTTGTCAAAGGTTCCAGACAGACGGGTTATCAAGTCGCCCACACCCATAAAGGTGTCCTCAAAACCTGCCACCTTATCATACAAGTCTGCTGCAGTCTTCACGATTTTCTCCACATTCTTATTCTGTCTATCGTACTGCCACAGGTTGTAAGCCAACTGAAGAGCCATCAGAAGATTGCTGGGCGAAATGATGATAATTTTCTTTTGATAAGCATAACGGCTAAGCTCAGGTTGCTGCTTCATGGCTGCAATATAGCTGGTTTCGTTGGGAATAAACATCAGAACAAAGCCAATGGCATCATCCACCAGCTTGGAATAGTCTTTTTCTGCCAGTTCGTCGATATGCCTGCGCACACTTGCCGCATGCAGTTTCATCAGCCGTTCGCGCTCGCCATCATCTTCTGCCGCTATAGCATCAGAATAGGCAGTAAGCGAAACCTTCGAGTCGATGACTACACTTCTGCCTTCTGGGAACCTCACGATGACATCAGGGCGGAAGTTCTTGCCCTCTTCATCCTTAGTGTTCTCCTGGATAAAGAACTCCTCGTCCTTTCGCAATCCACTGTTCTCGAGAATGGTTTCAAGCACCATCTCACCCCAGTCGCCCTGCATCTTACTATCTCCCTTCAGGGCACGAGTTAGATTAGCTGCATCCGAACCTATCTTCGAAGTCTGCTCCTTCAACAAAGAAACTGCTTGCTGCTGCTCCTGCTGAAAGAGTTTCATCGTTGCCTCAAAGGTATTCTGCAGTTCTTTCTTGTTCACTTCGTTCTGAGTCTTGCTTTCCTCAACCGACTTTTTGAAGTCTGCAAACTGTTCCTTGATAGGCTTCAATAGTTCATCCATCTGCAGACGGTTGTTCTCCTGCAAAGCCGATTGCTTGGCAGCCAGTTGCTCTGCAGCCACTTTCTGATGTTCTGCATTCATGCGCTGCATGTCTTGCTTTAGCGTTTCCATCTTCTGCGCCCATTGCTGATCGCTCTCAGCACGCAACTTGGCTGCATACTGACGTTCGCTCTCCATCTGTCCCTTCAGCGACTGCATCTCCGAAGCATGTGCTTCCCTCAAAGCCTGCATCTCTTCGGCATGATGGGCTCTTTCATTCTTCAGGATAACATCATAATGTTCCTTCAGATTTTCTTTCTCCTTCTCTGCCTGCTGGCGCACCTGGTCGGTCAGGCTCTTAACTTGTTCCATCTCTGCCGCCAACACTTGAGCCTTTGCCACAAGCTGTGTTTTCTCCTCGCTTGCAGTTTTCGCAGCCATCAGCTTGCCAAGAAAGAAGCCTACGATGATACCGATAATAATTCCGATGATGATTACTATTTCCATTGTTTTGTTTATTTCTTGCGTTTACTCGATTCAACATATAAGGACTCTCATCCTTACAATTACCAGACGCAAAGGTACACTTTTTCTAACGAATATCCAAGCCCCCATCCTTTTTTTAACCAAGAAATGCCATAGCAACCGTTTTAAAGTCAAATGCACGACTGTTTCACTACAGCCGTGCATTCTATAAGTTTTCACATACAAATGTTAACTAAAAATTAAACAAATTATTTTTCAACAAATCTCAGAGGTGTACGGCAAGCGTATCGGTGACCGATTGAAAGAGACAACCGAGATTGTCCCTCTCTTGAATGGCTCATACAGAGGCTAAAAAACAATAATTGTTCATAAATGTCAAGCCAATGCTCAATGCGCACCTCACATAAGATGCACAAAGAGCACTGGCTTTTACTTTTCCAGCGAGCTATCTCGATGCCGCTAAAACAACGATTTTAAAAATCGGTAAGCCTAATTACCGGTTTTTGAAAATCGCATCAGGCTGCCACTCCAAAAGGAGTTCTTGTACAAGTCAAGCATCCTCGGCTGAGCACCTTCGGGGAGCAAGCTCTGGCAGATTTTTCACATTGATTTGACACACTCATCATACACCGCTAACCCTTTCACGGTCAGAAGATATTTCTGGCGAGGATGATGTGGCGAGTTCGGAAATTTCATTTTTACCAAGCCTTCAGTAATGGCTGGCGTAAGAGAATATTCAAGGAAATTGGGACGATTCTTCAAACCGACCGCCTCCATCATTTCCTTAACGCTCTTTTCATCTGTGCCAATCGCAATAACTAACCGTTTTATATTTTCAGATAACGTAGATACGGTTTCATCAAAACTTGTATGGGTGCTTGTATGGGTACTTGTATGGGTGTCACCAACATCTGCATATCCTATCAGCATATAACGGTTCTTCAGTTCATGATGTTCGCCCAACATCAAATTACGGAAGAACCTGATGAGGAATGATTTGTTGGGCTCTATACCTTTTGAAGGATTGCGATAGTTGGCACGAACAAGGGCATTGCGGAAGTACCAAGAGTTGTCGGCAAACAAATCGTTGTCCACCTTGAAACCGATAGAGCGCAGATATTTGATGACAAACACGGCCGTTGTTCGTGTGTTGCCCTCACGAAACGGATGGTTCTGCCATAGCAAGGTGACGAAATCTACAATGTGACTGATGATTTCATCCGTTGACAGTCCTTTATAATTAAAGTCCTTTTCTTGCTGAATGTCATATCGCAACGCCATCATAATGTCGGCAGCACGTCCATACACAACAGTATCTCCTTGCAATATCCATTCCTTCTTGCTGATGTCATAGGGGCGCACTTCACCAGCATGTTTGAATACACCCTCAAACAAGTGCCTATGGATATTCAGAAATTCCAATGCTGTAAACGAAAAAGACTTCTCGCTCAGTAGCTTGGCTATATTGGCAGCCACACGGTCGGCCTCTTCTTTTTCGGCATCATCCTCATCATGAGTAGTTTTGTTGACATAATACGATTTCAACTGTTCGCGCACATCATCAATGGTAATATCGCCCTCAATGTGTCTAACAGCCGTCTCTTTCAGATAGTCAGACACCTTCAGTCCGTCAACATCTTGCAGACCGATAGCCGTGCGCCATGCCGAAGCCCTTTCGCGCTTATGAGGCTCTGCCACACGCTCGTAGGCTTCGAAGTCAAGGTATAGTTGTTTGTTTTTATCAGTCATAATTATATCTTCTTTAGACCATTTGTCCGAAATAATTCAAATAGTATCGGACAAATGGTTTCACTTCTCATATTAGTTCAGATAATTTTCAAGCACAGCTTTCTTTCGCTTTGGACAACCAGTAATTATTTTATGAGCCATATTTATTTGCTCTTTATACTCCTTAACTTGATTAATAACTTGCTGTTGCTCTGCGAGAGGAATTACAGGAATCTCATATCGCATAATGTTGTCTTTATTGCCTCTTGGCATTTTCATGCCCTTTACATCTGTCATTACGAAATCAAAGAATCGCTGACGAGCCATAACATGGTAAACATATTCTGGCAGATAATCACGAGAATCAAGTCTTATGACTAATACATCAGGACTACAACCACCATCTTTATCTGCAAGCCAATTTTTTTAAGATATGGGCGAATGTTAGACAACAGGATAGCCCCTTTATCATACTTTACTGCCGAATTTATATTTGGTTCTCCATTATATGGCCTTACTCCCTCATAATTCTGCAAGAGGTTATCGGTACTGATATAATCGGCAACAGACATTTCGCTCATACTCATACGTTCATTAGAGTAAGAACATATCTGCTTAAGCATACCCCCATTTTTTCTTTAGCAATAACTTCAAGATTATCAAATATTTCGCTAATTTTCTTACGATAAGTTTCAATAGTCATACGACTAGTAGCGTACTCTTTATCTATAGCCTCACATTCAGATATAATTTTCTTTTGAATTTCGATGGGAGGGACAGGTATTTATAGAGACTCTATATCTGCCTTATTTATACTTGGATATTGTCCTTTGGGCATTTTCTCTATTATCTGATCCATTAAAGGTTCTAAATTCATGAAGTAAATATAAATGAGCTTTATTAAGTAACCGTTTCTCGTCTTTTGACCTCAGAATGGCAAATCTTGCGCTCTTTCTCTTGGGTCAGTTCTTGCTGCTGTGCAAGCAGTTGATCAAGTTCCTCAAAAAGAACTTTCTCATCGAGTTCCTTGCATAAAGAAACCTGACAAGCACAAAACAGACAAACCAACAAACAATAGACTCTATTCATGACAACAGATTTTTATTTTTACTTTTTACTAAAAGTCCCATTTCACACCTAAGCAGGGACGGCATTTGAAGCCACCTGTTGAGCCAAAGTTGTTGCTCAACTCTACCTCGCCTCCTACACTGAGGTTCTCGCAACCGAAGTGCTGACCTACATTGTACCAGAGCTGTGGCTCGGTGATGAAGACTGTGTGCTTGGTTGTAGCAGAACCATCCTCCTGATAGTCGACAGCATGAGTCTCCCACCAGAAATCGGCAAAGCCGTCGAACTTCAAACCCTTTACACCAAAGATGTCGTTACAGGTCCAGACAGCAGTAAACTGCAAGGGTACATTCTGATCAGTCTGACGGATGGTCTTGTATAAAGCATCCAGAGTCAAAGTGTTTTTGTAATTCTTGTCGTGCACGAGGTATTCCACACCGAAGAGCCATGCATTGTTGATGGGATAATTCTTGGTGATACCACCATTGTACTCCACATGAAGGCTCCAGTTCTTGAACTGAGTTTTCTGCCAGAAGTTGAGTGCACGTGAAATCTCTGTATAGGTTCCTCCCTGGGCAATATTCTTCTCGCCCACTACCATTTTGTCGTAGTTGAAGTCGTGGTCAACAAAGAAATAAGTACTACCCCACTTGTCCT
This sequence comes from Segatella intestinalis, assembly GCF_029348455.1. Taxonomy (NCBI): domain Bacteria; kingdom Pseudomonadati; phylum Bacteroidota; class Bacteroidia; order Bacteroidales; family Prevotellaceae; genus Segatella; species Segatella intestinalis. Next base: position 246,113 of record NZ_JARJVV010000001.1, on the reverse strand, counting down.
GCTTGAACATTTCGAGGGTAAGGGTGACAAACTTACGGTCGGAACCGAAATCATACAAAATCTGAGCGTTGGTCTGTGCCTTTGCCACTGAGCTGCAAGCCCAAAGAATCAGCAAAGCCATAACTAATCGCAAATGTCGGAGTTGGTTTAAAATCATTGTTTCTTATTATAGTTTTAAATATGTACAAGAAAGCCTCCTGCTCTCTAATCGTTTGCAAAGTTAATAAAAACTATAATAAGAAACAAACAATCTTAAATAAATATTGAACTCAACTTTCGAAAATGGGGAAGTTAAAGAAGTTAAAGAAATTAGAGAAGTTAAAGCCATATACTTTACAGCTAAATCTTCAACTAAAAAGACTGTTGGCTATAACTTCTAACGCCCGAAGGGAGTGATAACTTCTTTAACTTCTATAACTTCTGAACTTGGAATGTTCAATTTATCAGAATTCAAGTATCATTGCCTGACGAGGACGAAGCTTTACGTTCTTGTTGATAAGAACAGTGCAGCCATTCGTAACATCAGTAGCCTTTTCATGCGAACCGATAATCTCTGCATAACGTGTCACATCCAGCTCATTGGCTTCCTTCTTGCCATTGATGATGGTCATGACTGTTTTACCCTGATACTGGCGTGCGATGACATACACACCCTTATAAGGACAGAACTGAGTCTGCTTGCCTTTGGTAACCACCTTGTTACCCTGGCGCCAATGCAGCAAGTTGCTGAGCCACTGGAACATCCGGTTCTCATCCTGTGTTCTTCCTTCTTCGGTGAAGGCATTATGCTTGTCGCCAGCCCATCCACCAGGGAAGTCTTTACGCACGTTGCCGTCGGTTACACTCTTGGTGCCATTCATCAACACTTCTGTACCATAATAAAGCTGCGGTGTACGGTTGATGGTAAGCAAGAGCGCCAAAGCCTGCTTCAATGCCACGGTATCCTTGCCCTCGCCGAGGAATCTGTCGGTATCGTGATTTTCAATGAATGCCATCACGCTCTTTGGGTTAGGATAGAGATAATCATAGCAGAACACATTATAGAGACGGTTCATTCCGTTCCACCAGTCATCGGTTTCCTCGTTCTTGGCACTGTTGATACGGTCGAAGAAGGCAAAGTCCATCACTGTTTTCAGATAGCTGTTCTTCTCTGAGAGCTTGCTGTCTTTCTGCCATGCAGCAGTATAGGCTGGCTCAGTAACCCATGTCTCGCCTACGGTATTGAAGTTAGGATATTCGTTGTTGAGCGTCTTCATCCACAAAGCCATCGCATCACGGTCGGCATAAGGATAAGTGTCCATACGGATGCCATCAATTCCCACGGTCTCTATCCACCATTCGCTGTTCTGGATAAGGTACTTGATGACATGAGGGTTGCGCTGATTGAGGTCTGGCATAGAAGGTACAAACCATCCGTCTACCGTCTCTTCCATATCCACCTTGCTGGCGTATGGGTCGAGGACAGGAGTCAACTTATAACTGGTCTGTCGATACATATCGTTCACAGTTCTTGCTCCGTCCACAGTACCAATCTTCTTCACATGCTCAGGAGTCTGATACTCAGGAAGAAGCCATTCTGGACAGTTGAACCAGTCTTTTGAAGGCATGTCGGCAATCCAGGGATGCTCGAAACCACAGTGATTGAAAATCATATCCATCACAATCTTCAAGCCTTTCTGATGTGCCTCGTCAATGAGTCGCTTGTACTCAGCATTGGTTCCGAAACGAGGGTCAACCTTGTAATAATCGGTTGTGGCATAACCATGATAGCTGCTGCTCTTGCCGTCGCCTGGACTGTCATTCTCTAAAACGGGAGTAAACCAAAGGGCCGTGACACCCAACTGGGTGAAGTAATCCAAGTGCTGACGGATTCCTTCCAGGTCTCCACCATGACGCAGACTTGGAGCATGACGGTCGCAATTCGTGTCACGCATCGTCTTGAGAACATCATTCTTAGGATTTCCATTGGCAAAGCGATCCGGCATCAACATATAGAGCACGTCTTCGTTGGTGAAGCCCATGCGCTTTTCGCCAGCCATCTCTCGGTCTTTCAACTGATACTTCACCTTCTTGCTCTGCTTTCCCTGCTTAAAATTGAGAACCATCTCGCCTGCCTTGGCATCCTTCAGATTAAGATAAACCAAGAGATAATTGGGTGATTCAAGACGGGCAACGCTATCGATTTTCACGCCAGGATAATTGACTGTCACCTCAGCATTCTTGATGTCCTTACCATACACCATCAACTGCAACGAAGCGTCTTTCATACCTACAAACCAGTCGGTAGGTTCTATGCGGCTCACGTTGACTGCCGCCGTCATACTCATTACGCTACTCATAAGCAACATGAATGAAACAAATTTCTTCTTCATTATAGATCTATGTTTAAGTTATTGTATTGACTTTCGAAACTTATTTCTGATACAGTATCAATGCCGACTGGCCATCTATGATGGTTTCGTTACCCACCAATGGCATCCCGATTCCGTCTTCATTGATAACCCCATTGCAGCAAGCCACATGATACTCGCCCTGAGGTATCGCTACGGTGCGGGCTTCCTTGTTGGCATTGAAGATGACAATAATGTTCTTCCAGCTGTCTATGCCTTCCAGGTTCTTGAGTCTGAAGGCAAGCAGGCAACCATTCTTCTCCACCTGAGCGCCATCTTTCTTCTGCTCTGCAACAGGGGCTGTTGGCAAGAACTCCAAATGTTCTCTCACTGCCTCAGCCTTGGCAAGACGGAAAGCCGGATGATTCTTTCGAAGCTGAATCAGGTTACGATAATATTCAAACACCTGTGGATATTTCTTCAGATTCTCCCAGTTAAACTCATTGATACTGTCGGGCGAGCAATAACTGTTGTGCACACCCTTCTTGTCACGCAACATCTCCTCTCCTGCCAAGAAGAAAGGCACACCCTGCGATGTGAACACAGCAGTCTGAGCCAACAAGTCGAGGCGAATCAACTCTGCTATACGTTCGCTCTCCGTTCTGGAAGCATCTTTGATGCCAGGCACGGTTGCCTTCAGACGGTCAACAAGACACATATCGTCGTGACAGCTCACATAGCTGATCTGCTGGGTAGGCTCTGCTGTCCAAGGCTTCTTGTCATAGTTGACCAAATTCATATCTACCTGCGGATGGGCAATGCCTCCCACTATACCAAACTTCAGACTCTCTTCCTCGCCGGGAATGCCAGCCAGGAAAGCGCCTTTGGTATTGTCAGAGAAAGGACCACGAAGGGCATCTCGCATATCATCGCTGAAGGCTCCGATACCATTGAGTTTGAAGGTGTTGGCCTTTATCGCCAACTGGTCGTTTGGATAAGCGCAACTTCCTGCGCTCCAACCTTCACCATAGATATAAATGCTTGGATCAATGCGGTTTACCATCTCACGGATAGCCAGCATAGTCTCTATGTCGTGAACACCCATCAGGTCGAAGCGGAAACCATCAATATGGAATTCATCAATCCAGTACTTCACGCTCTCCAGCATAAACTGGCGCATCAAAGGCTTTTCTGATGCAGTCTCGTTGCCACAACCCGAACCATCGCTATACTTGCCTTCCTTGGTCTTGCGATAGTAATAATCGGGATAAGTACGCTGGAAGTTACTTCCGTTGATATCGAAGGTATGGTTATACACAGCATCGAAGATGACACGGATGCCCGCCTTGTGCAATGCCATCACCATCTCCTTGAACTCCTTGATGCGGGTTCCCGGAGCATAAGGATTGGTGCTATAGCTACCTTCTGGCACATTATAGTTCTTAGGGTCATAGCCCCAGTTAAACTGTGGCGTATCGAGGCGTGTCTCATCAACCGAAGCAAAATCGAACAAAGGCTGGAAGTGTATCGCATTGACACCGAGGCGCTTGAGATATTCTATCGCCTTAGGTTCTGTCAGTGCCAGATACTTGCCTTTATACTTCAGCCCAGAGGTAGGTGACACCGAGAAATCACGCACGTGGAGCTCATAAATCACCAAGTCGGCAGGCGACTTCAGTTCTGGTCGCTTGTCATCCTTCCATCCCTCAGGATTGGTAGAAGCCATGTCGATGATGGCACCCCGATTGCCATTCACACCGACAGCCTTGGCAAAAGTACCGGGACATTCACCCTTTCCCATATCAAAAGTATAGAACTTTCCCTTCAAGTCACCCTTTACGGTAGCTTCCCATCGGTCCTTACATACACTTTTCATCTTGATGGTCTTAACAGGTTTTCCTATCAGTCCGTCTTTATAAATACGGATTTTTACACTCGGTTTTGCACTACTGGAAGAAACCTGTGGAGTTGCACCAGTTACACCATCTACTTCAACAGAAGCTGTAGGTGAATTCAAAGAGAAAGTAGTTTTATCCTTAGAATAGGACATTTCATTGAAAGCACCTTGTGCCATCAATGAATGGGGAACTAAAACAGCAGTCAAGGCTACTAAAAATTGATTTTTAATGCTCATACGGTTAAGCTTTTGCTAGATTGAGAGAAAATCCAAACAAGAATCATTCTCCATTTTACGTATAAATATAGACTTTTAACTAAGCTATAGCTATTATACTATCTTTTTCTTGCATAAAATACCTACAAAAGCGTATTTTATGCAGAAATAGGCAGAACCAAACACGCTCATTTTTAGCGTATTTGATTCCACCTTGCCATTCGGTCGGAAATACAGAAAATACAGCGAATATAAGAACCCTGTTTTTTCATGAATTTCACAACCAAAGTACACCAGTTAAAATTTTAAAGTTTATTTTGCAAGCAATGAGATGGCAAAGCCACCACCACGTGCCTCTTTGATCTTCAAGACATCACCCTTCTTCACAGTCTTGTGAATAATCTGGTAGGATTTAGGGTTCTTCTCATAGTCGGCATTCTTGCCGTCCTGATAGATGGCGCAGGCATACTTCTTACCCTTGTCGAGGAAGTCGAGCTTCACTACCGATGTACGGGCTGCGTCAGTCTTGCCACCAACAAACCAGTTGTCGGTTCCTTTTGCCTTGCGGGCTACGGTGATATACTTGGCAGGTTCTGCCTCTATATACTTGGAGTCATCCCAGTCGCAAGCCACATCGCGGATAAACAGGAAGGCATCGTCGTACTTCTCATAGTGCTCAGGCAGGTCGGCTGCCATCTGCAAAGGACTGTACATCACAAGATAGAGTGAGAGCTGACCACAGAGAGTGGTGTGCACATAACTTGAGTTGTTGCTCCACTCCGACAGTTTGGTCTCGAAGATACCTGGAGTATAGTCCATAGGTCCTCCCTGCAGACGGGTGAATGGCAGCATCACGGTGTGATAGCTTACACTTCCACCAAAAGCCTCATACTCAGTACCTCTTGCGCTCTCGTTGCCCACCAGGTTTGGCCATGTACGGCAGATACCTGTAGGACGTGTAGCCTCGTGAGCATTCACCATGATGTGATGTTTGGCAGCCGTCTCAACGACACGCTGGTAGTGATTGTTCATCAACTGGCTGTAGTGATATTCGCCTCTTGGGATGATATCGCCCACATAACCGGTCTTCACGGCATCATAACCATACTTGTTCATCAGCTGGAAGGCATTCTCCAAGTGACGCTCATAGTTAAGAGCTGCGGCAGAAGTCTCATGATGCATCATCAGTTTCACGCCCTTGGAATGAGCATATTCGTTGAGCATCTTGATATCGAAATCAGGATAAGGAGTCACAAAGTCGAAGACATCAAGTTTCTGATGACCAAACCAGTCTTCCCAACCTTCGTTCCATCCTTCTACCAGCACTTCCTGCAAACCATTCTTTGCTGCAAAGTCGATATAGCGCTTCACTTCTTCATTGGTAGCCCCATGTGTTCCATTAGGCTTGCACTTGCTATAGTCGGTCACACCAAGGCGAACAGAAGGCAGGTCGTTGGTGTAGCTCCATGTTTTAGTACCAACAATCATGTTCCACCACACACCGCAGTACTTAGTAGGATGAATCCATGAAGTATCCTCTATCTTGCAAGGCTCGTTGAGGTTGAGTGTCAGTTTGCAGGAAAGCATATCGCGTGCATCATCACTCACCAGCACGGTACGCCATGGCGTGTTGAAAGGAGTCTGGATGAATCCCTTTCTGCCTACCGCATCAGGTGTCAACCATGACTCAAAGGTCAGTGTCTTTTCATCCAGATTGAGGTGCATCGTAGGATAATCCAGACAGGCAGCCTCATGGATATTGATATAAAGTCCGTCCTTGGTCTTCATCTGAAGAGAGGTCTGCACACCTGTGTCAGAGAAGACGGTGGTGGAAGAGTTGCTTTTGTATGATTCGCGGTTCTTGGCGATAACAGGACGGATGCCTGTCAGAGGAGTAATCTGATATTCATACTCTTGAGTGTCGTAGTCGCCTGGAATCCAATAGGCAGTATGGTCGCCTGCCATGGCAAACTGGGTGTGCTCTTCCTGAATGACGAAATAGTTGAGCGATTCCTGCTGTGGGAACTCATAGCGCAGACCCATACCATAATCATATACGCGGAAGCGAATGGTGATGTTACGGTTGGAAGAAGCCTGATTTAGGTTTACCTCCATTTCGTTATAATTGTTGCGAATGGTAGCAGTCTCACCCCATACAGGCTTCCATGTCTCATCAAAAGAAGAGGTCTTGCTTCCTGTTTCGGTGAATCCGTCCATCAGATTGGTTTCCGTCATACCCTTGCTGGCATGCTTGTCCTTGGCAAGCTCCAGTCCGAGGTGTGAGGGTTTACATACTGTCTTGCCCTTATAACTCATCTCGTAGGTAGGCTGTCCATTACCAGTCAGAGAGAATGTTACCGATACATTGCCATTGGGCGATTTAACGGTCTGCGCTGCCGCCAAGAGTGGCAGCAGCAGACCAACTACTAAAACATTCAATTTCTTCATATAGTCCAGTGTTATTTTGTCTTTTTCAGTTGTTGCTTGCCTTGTTCTGCAGTTTGCTTTGTTCTGCTATTGTTTGTCAGTAAAAGTAAGTCTTTTGGTTAGACATTGCAAATATACAAAAAAGAAAAATACCCTCCTAAAAATTGGAGGGTATTTCTTTTTTGCATAACGTGCAAACGTTTGCATTAGTTTCTTCCTGACTGCGCAACAAGCTCTGTCACACTGTCCATAAATTCCTTGTTAGCCGCCAAATCCTCTATGCTGAGGTGCATGCGATAGCGCCAGTAATGCTTAGGATTGGCCGGGATATTGATACGCTCGGCATTGGCATCGGGCAAACGAAGATGCTCGTTGATGGCAAGCCAGTCCTGAATGCTCAGAATACAGAGCATAGAGGGCGATGTGAGATGGCGCGAGATGATATCCTGTGCGAGCCATCCTGGCAGCGGATGAGGTGCTGGTCCTTGGCGATAGAGCATCGTATTATAATACTCTTGCGTGCGCTGAATGTCCTCGTCCCACCACTGGCGAAGCGTAGGCATATCGTGACTTGAGATGGTACAAACCGAACGATAAGGATTGCGGCTCAGATGCCCAAACTTCACACTTGGATCCTTAGGCATACTCTGCAACTCAAGGCCCAACATCTTCAATTCGTTCATCACCCATGGCACACAATCTGGCACCATACCAAGGTCTTCGGCACAAACCAACATACGAGTAGCCTGAACCAACTTAGGCAACTTCTTCATCGCCTCCTCGTACCAGAACTGGTTGTTGCGACGATAGAAGTAATCGTTATAAAGACGATTGAACGCAGCCTTGTCATTGTCATAAAGTGATTCGAAGATAAAGTCGAACTGAGCAGAGATACGTGGGTGATACAATCCCGGATTACGATGGTCGCGAACAAAGAGTACATCGCTGATCAGAGCATAGAGTCCGTCGCGAAGCCATATTTCCTTCTCATCGGTCACTCCCTCAAAGAGAGCCTCCACCTTTATCTGGGTATCCACCTCTTCCTTCAACTGATAACGCTCATCATCCAAACGGTCCAGATACTTTTGCTTCACCTCGTCAGCACGCTCATGGAACACACGGTCGAGCACCCAGTCGGTGATAAATGGACGGGTGAATCTGTCCTGCTGGAAGTTAAGACCATACGAGCGAATCTCGTCAGCTGTCATGCCGAGTGCAGGAGCAAACTGTCCGAGCAGACCATGAACAGAGTCAATAGGAATCTCCCATATACGGAAGAAGCCCAGCACGTGGTCGATACGATAAGCATCAAAGAACTTCGACATATTCTGGAATCGACGTGTCCACCACTGACAGTCGTCTTTCAGCATCTCATACCAGTTGTAGGTAGGGAATCCCCAGTTCTGACCATTCACAGAGAAATCGTCAGGTGGAGCTCCTGCCTGTCCGTCGAGGTTGAAGTACTTAGGCTCTGTCCATACATCACATCCAAAACGGTTCACACCGATAGGAATATCACCCTTCAGGATGACTCCCTTGGCCATGGCATGCTCGTGAGCAGCCTTCATCTGTGTGTTCAGCACAAACTGTACGAAGTAGAAGAACTCCACCTCCTTGTAGGCCTTTGTTCTTGGGTTGACCAGTGCCTTGCGGTCTTTTTCGTCCCAAGCATTGTGGTCGGGCCACTTCGAGAAATCAGCAGTGCCATACTTGTCGCGCAGACAAGAATATTGTGCATAAGGCACCAGCCACTGTTCTGTTTCCTGGAAGAATGCCTGATATTCGGCACTCTTCATCATCTTTTCACCTTCCTGATTGAAGATTTGGTGCAGGTACGTTATCTTGAAATCATTTACCTTTTCATAATCTATCTGGGGCAGGGCATTGAGCTCTGCTCTGGTCTTCTCAGCCTCAGCACGAGCCTTGGCATCCTCAAGCTCGGGCAGAGCCTGCAGGTCGGCATACTGTGGATGAATGGCAAACACGCTGATACAGCTGTAGGGATAAGAGTCTGTCCAGGTGTGAGTGATGGTCGTATCGTTGATAGGCAACAACTGAAGCACCTTCTGTCCAGTCTTTGCCACCAGGTCGATCATACTCTTCAGGTCTCCAAAGTCGCCTATACCCGCACTCTTCTTGCTGCGAAGTGAGAAAACAGGAACCAATGTTCCGGCAAACTTACGGTTCCAGCGCTCCAAGAACGACTGGCTCAACTCGTAAGATACAACCGAACCGGCCTTCATCTCAGGGATTTCCACACTACGGTTGTAACCTGTTTCCCATGCTTCGGTGCTTTTCTTGTCGTTCAGTGCTACAAACTTAAACTCCAAGTAATTGACAGCCAAAGCCTCGGCATTGACATCCACCGTCCATTCATTGTACGCCTGTTCCACCATAGGCACAGCACGCTTTACGTCCCAGGCTCCTACAAGAGGATCAGAACCTATCAGTACCAGGCGCTCACCTTCTCTCAACTGTGGAGCACGGACTATCAGTCTGATGGTCTTGGCAAAGGTATTATCCTTCACCTCTGCAGGCTGCTGATGGTTGATACAGTCGGTGAAGGCGCTGCTATAGAGGTAAGAATCCTCAGGAATGTCACGCCAGTGATCATAGATAGTATAATCATTGGCACGCTCGGCTGTCACATTCAGCTGATGCTTCACCACCTGCCATTCCTTCTTGATACAAACGCCATCACGTTCTACACTATAATAATAGGTAATGTTTTTAGTCTTGGGAGTCACATCCAGATCGCACGACCAGTGAAGCCCGTCTGTAGTTCCCAAGCTGTTATGAACCTCTTCGTTGTCCATGTTCAGGTTCAAGACGAGATTCTCGCCATAAACCGTTTTGTATTCTATATTAAAACGAAACACCATAAGGAATTATAAGATTGTTATTTATGGTACAAAATTAGTCATTTCTTACTACATACAATTAATTTCTTGCACAAAAGATGTCAAAATGTTGCGCAATCGGTTGCGCTTATTATGCTTTTTGCGTCACTTGCTTTTCCTTGATGAAGGAAACAGCCAAAGCTCCACATATCAGCAGCACACCTGCCACTATCATCATGTCACTCTGGTGAGAGCCTACCACCCACAATACGTGTCCGCCACAGAGGGCTGCCACAATCTGAGGAATACAGATAGTGCCGTTGAAGAGTCCGAGGTAAGCACCCATGTGTCCATAACCCTGCAAAGCATTGGTGACAAAGGTGAAAGGCATCGCCAACATAGCTGCCCAGCCAGCACCAATCATCAGGAACGGAATGAACTGCAGGTACTTGTCGTGCAGGAATGGGATAAGGGCAAAGCCCACACCACCGATAATCAGGCTGACCGCATAAGCCATCTTGGAACTCTTGAACTGGGGAAGCACTACCACCCACAGCACACTGCCCACAGCCTGAACGGCAAAGAGAATGCCCACCCAGTCGCCGGCATCCTGGAATGCCTTGGTGCAGGCATCGGTAGTATTCCATACGGTCTCGGCAATGGCACCCGTAGAATAGTTCCACAGATAGAGGAAGCCTGCCCAGCAGAAGAACTGCACCAGTCCCACCTTCCAGAAGGTAGAGGGAGCGTTCTTCAGAAGGCTTATCCAGTCGGCCTTGCCTTCTTCCTTCATCTCGGCATCTTCGGTAACTCCATTATACTTGGCGTATTCCTGCGGATTCCACTCCTTCACCTTCATCGTGGTATAGATGACACAGAGGATAAGGATGGCTGCGCCCACATAGAACGACCAAATCACAGAGTCGGGCACAACACCTTTCTCGGCATAGTTTTTGATACCCAAGAAGGCAAAAAGGAAGGGGAATATATAACCGGCTATCGAACCCGCATTGCAGAGGAAACTCTGAATGGAGTAAGCCTTCGTCTTCTGTTCCTCATTCACCATGTCGCCCACCAACATCTTGAAAGGCTGCATCGCCATATTGATGCTCGTATCAAGAAACATCAGGGCTATCAATCCAAAAATCATCGCACCGCCAACCGTCAGGCCAAACGAACCGGCATTAGGCAAAAGACACATCACCAAGACAGCCAGCGTAGCTCCCACAAAGAGATAAGGAATTCGTCGGCCGAAACGGCACCATGTCTTGTCGCTCAAGGTTCCGACAATGGGTTGCACCAGGATTCCCATCAGTGGAGGGAGAATCCAGAAATAACTCAGATTGTGTGGGTCAGCACCCAACGTTGCAAAGATTCGGGAGATGTTGGCGCTCTGAAGAGCGTAGGCTATCTGTACCCCGAAGAATCCGAAACTCAAGTTCCAGAGCTTCCAGAAACTCAGATTAGGTTTTGTCATCATATTTTTTATTGTTTTATTGATTTTCTTTATCTTGTCGTACCACGAACCACGAGTTTGGTTCTTACCACTCTCTTCTCCACCTCATTCATCGGGATAGAACCTTCCACCTGTCCGATAAGGATGTTGACAGCCTCCTCTCCTACTGCCACTCCTCGCTGGTCGACAGTGGTCAACATAGGATCGCAAGCCATGGCTCGCTGGCCGTTGGTGAATCCACAGACGCTGACTTCCTCAGGCACTCGGAATCCCATACGTTTCGCAGTATAGAGAATACCGATGGCAGTATCATCATTCACCGCAAAGAAAGCATCCGGTCTGTTTTCCATCTCCAAGAGTGCAGGCGTAATCGCCTCTGCCTGTCCCCTGTTGTCACAGATTTGTACGTGGGAGGGTATTTCTTCCAAGCCATGCTTCACCAAGGCATCATGATAACCATTATATCTGTTCTTGGATATTTCAAGGTTCATGGGCGAGCCATAGAAAGCTATCCTCTTGCAGCCTGAGTCAATGAGATGGGTTACAGCCGTAAAGGCACCCATATAGTCGTCCACCACTACGCGCGAACAGTTCACACCAGTACAGATTCTGTCATAGAACACCAATGGCACGCCATTGTCCATCAATCTTTGGAAATGCGTATAGCGCATGGTATCCTTCGCCTGTGAAACGATAATGCCGCACACTTTATTCTTATAGAAGTCCTCGCAGATTGCCACTTCCTTGTCATATCGCTCATTGCTCTGCGCCACCATCACTCGATAGCCACGCGCACTTGCCTCCTCCTCGATACCCGAAAGCACAGAAGAGAAGAAATAATGGGCAAACTCAGGAATGATAACACCGATGACCTTCATGGGCTGTGTCCTACTGTATCTGAGAGCCTCACCAATTACATTGGGACAGAAATTATGCGCCCTGGCAAACGTCTGTATACGTTCCTTCTGGGCAGCACTGATACGAGGGCTGTCCTTCAAAGCTCTGCTCACCGTTGCGATAGAAACGCCCAGCTCGCGAGCAATATCTTTCATTGTTATGATTGTTTTCTCATTCATAGGTTGTTAGTGTTGTGTGCAAAATTATGCAAATCTTGCCAAAGTAGCGCCTTTTGCTTGACTTAAATCAAGAAAATTACATGCAAACGTTTGCACAATAAAAGCAAAAGTACAACAAAATCTCTAAACAACCAAATGCTGGTGAGGAATATGAGCAAACAATAGCCAAATCGAGCGTTTTTTCTTCGATTTGGCTATCATATCACCTATTCCTTAGCCAAATCGAGCGTTTTTTCTTCGATTTGGCTAAAGAATCGCTTGCTTTCTCAAATATTTTCCTTAAATTTGCAACACAATAAACAGCTAAAGAATATCAGTTATGGAGCAAATAGTAGGCAGAAAAACAGAAATCACACGACACTGCATATTGGACGCATCAGATGGGAAAGCCACGTCAAAATACTTGGTATGGTTTAGCTTTCGAGCGTATCTGCATGCTACATATTCCCCAAATCAAAAAGAGGTTGGGCATAGAGCAGATATATACGGAGTATTACTCATGGCGTAGCAAGTGCTCTACTCCAGCAGCACAGATAGACTTGTTGATAGAACGAGCAGATCATCTCATCAATCTTTGCGAGATCAAGTATTCACAATCTCCTTATACGATTACGAAGGAAGAAGAGTTAAATATTCGCACCCGTATGGGTGATTTTGTAGAAGAGACAGGTGTTCGGCATGGCATCTTGCCTACACTAATAACTACATTCGGCATCCGCCCCAATGCCCATTCAGCAATTGCACAAGTGCAACTGACAATGGATGACTTGTTTGATGATATGGGATAATTATTAAAAAACTTGAAAACATTTGGTTGTCTCGATAATTATTGCGTAATTTGCGCAACGTAAAAAGCGCAATAAGATTATGGCAACAATTAACAACCCTTTCGTGATGTATGGATACAAAGGAGCAGAGTACTTTTGTGACCGTGAGAAAGAAACTGAGAAGATGATGACTTCGCTCCATAACGAGCGAAATATCACGCTTGTCGCACCTCGCCGTATGGGCAAAACTGGATTAATCCATCATGTCTTCCAACAGTTGGAAAAGCAATATGATGATGTGAAATGCTTCTACTTAGACATATTTGCCACCAAGAACTTGGAGCAGATGGTGCAACTCATGGCTTCGGAAATCATTGGGAAATTAGATACAATCTCTCAATCCGCCTTGCGTAAAGTACAGGAGTTCTTCAGCAGTTGGCGACCAACGCTAACAATTGACGAACTGACAGGCATTCCAACATTTTCTTTGGATTTGAAACCAAACGAGGGACGAGAAAGCTTGAAGCGAATCTTCGAGTACATGAAGCAATCTGGAAAGCGATGCTACGTGGCAATAGATGAGTTTCAACAAATCATGAACTATCCAGAGGATGGAGTGGAAGCATTGATACGCTCCTACATCCAATTCCTGCCCAATGTATATTTCGTATTTTCTGGCAGTCAACAGCACATGATGGAAGAGATGTTTTTGTCGGCGAATCGCCCATTCTTCCAGAGTTCTCTTGTCATGTCACTACCATGTATCGCCGAGTCAAGATATCTATCATTTGCCAATCGTCTTTTGTCATCACAAAAACGAGAGGTTGATGTAGACACATTCACCTATATCTACTCGCAAGCCGACAGCGTAACTTGGTATGTACAAGCCATCCTACATGGTATTTACGAACATCGTGATGAGCAGATCAATAAGGACTTAGTGGATGAAGTGATTCAAGAGTTGATAGAGGAGCAAGCCATGGCATACCAAAACTATTGTGCATGGCTGACCGAAAACCAGCAGTTACTCTTGTTAGCAATTGCCAAGGAGCAAATAGTTTCCTCCCCACTTAGCCAACAGTTCATCATCACCCACCACCTACCTGCCACCAGCAGCGTAAAGACTGCCCTGAAGGCTCTTGTGGACAAGCAACTGATCAGCAAGACCCCAAAAGGCTTCTTTGTCAGCGACCGCTTCTTTGCAAAATGGCTGGCAAAAGGGGAATAAAGCAAAAAAGTCTTGGAAAATCAAATGTCCCTTAACTTCCCTCTAACTTCTCTAACTTCCCTCTAACTTCCCCAAATGCGGGAAAGTTCAGTTAAATAGGATAATGTCGCTAAGATACCACTTTCCTTTTTAATCTCCAAATGTTTTAGGGAAAAAAGAAGGAAAGAATGCAGGGCATACAAAAAAGGCGGTTTCTATTCAGAGACCGCCTTTTAATATTCTTTTATTCTTTGGATTCCCTTGTTGTTTCCAAAGAGAATTTGAGGATTCCCAGGTTCACACCAAAGGTAAGCTTGCGCATTTTCAGTGGCAAGTTGTCGGCGAAGACTTCGTTCATGGCAGTCTGTATCTTGTCCTCTGTGTTCTTGTCCGGATAAATACCATGCTCCTTAGCATCTTCGTTCACCTTGTCGATGGTTCTTGCCAATTTGCGAAGCTTAGTGAAAGTATCAATGATGGCAATGGTGGTACTGATGGCTAAATCACCTTTCAGAATAGTGGCAAGCATATAAAGTCCTTGTTCTGTAAATGCGTGAGGTGCAACAGTGGAATGTTTGAGTTTTTTGAACCGATCAAAATTTTTGATGAGTTCTTCTTTCTCGTTGTTATTCAACTCAATAACATAACCTGGAGGAAACTTTTTAGGGTTGTTTCTTAGTGCTTGGTTGATTTCTCTGGTTTCTACTCCATACAATTCCGCAACATCTCTGTCAAGGATAACTTGCGTATCCCTGATGACAATGATTTTACTTTCAGTTTTTACAATATCTTCTTGATGTCCCATAATTCCTTTTTTAGAGCTATTTATGGGCAAAGATACGACTTTTCCTTGTAACTTCCAAAGTTTTAGAGAAAAATGTAGGGATGGGGATAAAGAAAAAAATGAGGGTGCGTCACAGACTTATGACACACCCTCATTGATATTTAGTTTATTTGATGAAGCAAATGTTTACTTCTTTGTCATCTCACACTTTGCTGTTCCTTCTGCCCAATTAACCTTAAGTTTAATGTCGTAAGTACCAGCTGCTACAGCGATGTTTGGACCATTCTGTGTAGTGAGGTTATCTAATTCTCCACCCCAACTGAGAGACCAATCGTTTGTGTGACGGAACTTCATTTCGCCATCAGTCAATTCGACGTCCTTAAGTTCCCAGCAGCGCTCTTCCGGATTGTATGTCATATTCGTATCGCCATCCCAACCTTTAGGAGTTGCGCTACCAATGATACCAATAGTAAATGGAGTCAGTGTGTAAGTCTTCGCAGACAAGTCAACATCTACCTGATAGAAACCTGCTTCTTCTGTTATCACGATGTTTCCTGCATCAGGAGCTGTATCAAAGTCAGCACCATAGTTGGTACCATCCCAGTTTGGCTGAGTACTGAACTTGAAACCATTCTGGTTCAGGTACATATAACCTGTAAAGTGAGCACCATCATCACTATTGAGGACGTCAATCTGCTTCCATCCATTAGCATCGCCTGCCATATAGAGGATAGGCTTGCCAACTGTATATGTCAGGTTGTTCATGTCGAGAGTTACAATCCATGTACCAACACCAGGGATAACCATTGTTTGGGGTTCACCCCAGCTGTCACCAGTATAATAGATTGTACCAGAAGCATCTTCGCAACCATTCTTCTCGCAACCCAAGACACCTTTGTTGATGACTTTCCAATCACCGCTTTCATCCCACTTGCTGCCTTCGTAGAACTTGAAGTAGTTCTTGTCTTTCTCTGTAGTGACTTTGAGCTGGTAAACACCATCAGACAATTTGGTCATCCATACAGGACTTGTTGCATCCCAGTTATTTCCGTTTACCTCGCCAAGCATGTAGTAGCCCTGTTCATCGATAGCAGGAGTTGGGGTTGGCTTAAGTTTGGCTGTAGTCGTACCTACGGTATTGATGGCAACGGCATCACCTGATGCCAAGTTGACAGAAACCTTAGACTCAACGTTGATGTCACGAGCAACGCTTGCGCGTGATTTGTTCTGGGTGCAGAGAATCTTCTCCAACTCGTTAGCATCTACCTGAATGTTGTTACCAACGATTTCACCTTCAATTGCCTCACCATTTACTTTCAAGTCTTTCAGTGTATAGCCTGTAACATTGGCATCTGTCGAGTTGACTGTGACGAGGTTGATGACTCCATTTTCGTCAGGCATATTACATTCTGCTTCAGGACCTGCTGTAAAGGTGATACCATATTTGGCAGCTGAGGCTTCCTGTGGATTGGTCTGAGGATTAGCCCAATCGTCGTAGTCGCCGTTGCAGCTGGCAAGTGATACACTTGCCAAGACTGCTAAGCTATATAAAAATGTCTTTTTCATTTTGCTTTGATCTTAAATTATCTAACTTCTGCTTTATTTGTATCAAAGTTGACATACAACTTCTTGCCAGGGGCGGTAGTTACAGAGTAATCTGCACCCATGGTCTCAGCCCAGTTGTTTGGCATATCATATTTACGCCAGAACACTTCGCCATTATGAATAGTGAACTCTGTGTAATACCAGTCGATGCTACCGACCTTGACAGATACACGAAGTTCTGTGCTGGCAGTGAATTCAGGAGAAACCCATTCACCACTCGGATCGTCTGGAGGTGTCAGAGCAGTATCGTCAGCAAAGCCCCAATCGCTTTGACCAATACAAGCACCAATCAGGTAAACCTGAGTCTTGTAAACAGTCAGTGTCCAGTCGATGTTCTTCTTGTCTTCGGTAATCTTACCCTTGAAGTGGAGAGTGTACCAGCCAGCGTTGGCTACCTTGATGTTTTGCTCCTCACCTGCAGAGATTTCTGCACCGGCTTCATCGTTGATTTCCTTAAGACGGTTGATGCCGCGATAGTCATTGTTTTCTGTACCCCACTTGAACTCACCACCTGCAGGCAAGTAGACGATACCATAGTAGTTGCCAGCTACACCTTGTACCTGTGGAATAGCCTTCCAACTCTGCCATGGAGTCTGGATAGAGCTACCTATCAAGTAGAGATTATCGGTGAACTTCGCATCAGGAGCCTGATAGACAGCCTTGACAGAAGGCAGCGTAATAACATTTGAGAAAGTCTCTCCTAAATAAGATGACGCTGTAACGCGAATAACAGCACGAAGACGAATGTAAATTGGCATTTCTTCGGGAACACTTGCATCAGGATTGGCAGCCTTGAAGAGTGATACCACAGCATCGTTTACTTCGGATGCAATAAATTCCAATCTGCTTGCATCTGAGGATGGTGTCGCCAACTCTACATGAGTGGCTGTAGCATCGCTGACGAATGCAGGGTCGATAGAAACCTGTGCATAGTACGTCATAGAGTAAGGTACTCCACCATAATTTGGCTGAGAGCATGTCAATACCAAGTTTTTTGCACTGTTGAGGTCGTAGGTATTGTTTTCTGCAAGAGCAGGAGTGTTCAATACAAATCCATCCGCAAGATGACTCAGGTCCAATGTAGGGTTGCTGTCTCTGTCTTCATCGCAAGATGTAAAGAGCAAAGGAAGTACCAATGCTGGCAGCAACATGAATTTGAATATCTTTTTCATAATTGATTTCTTTTAATTTAAATCTTGTTTCCTAACAATTAGTATTTTGGATTCTGATGCATGTTAGGGTTGTTCTTAATCTCATCGCCTGGGATAGGATAGATATCGCATTTTGTTGGAATACCCTGACCATTTTCAGAACCACCCTTGAAACTCCAGAGATACTTAGAACCTGTGAACAAGCCAAAGCGAACCAAGTCGGAACGACGGCGGCCTTCCATATAGAACTCACGGCACCATTCATCGATAAGAGTCTGCTCATCTACTGATGTAGCTTTCAAGTCACGATTGGCACGGTCCTGAACCTTCAGGATGTCTTCCAAACCATCCTGACTGCCGTTGAGACGATACTTGGCTTCTGCACGGGTCAGATAGATTTCTGCCAAGCGGAACACAGGGAAGTCGGTATCTGAAAATTTCTGATGGTGCTGTGCTGTACCGTCTGCATGGAGGTTGGTCCACTTAACAAAAGACGCACCATTCAGAGGACTTGTGATAGCATCACCAGGTGTAAGAGTACGTACCTTGTCACTGCATCCACCGATACCCATATAGAACAGGGCGCGATCGTCTTTAGCCTGTGCTACGACATCGGCAGTACTGATACCCTTCTCATTATCCTTTGCAATCACCTGATCTTTAGATGGATTGGACAAAAGATCCTCATCGGTAGCCTTAGGAATATCTCCATTAGGGAAGAACTTCTTTACCAAGTCTACACGTGCAAACAGACACTTCCATGGGTCACTTGTGCTTGCATAAGGCATGCCAGATATGGTAGAAGCATTTACGAGGTATGAAGTTCCTGCATAAGCGCGAGTCTTTACACCATCCTGACGGATAGGGAAGATAATTTCCTTCATGGCCTCTGGGTTGCAGTCATTGTCGCCCATGAACAGCTGCTGGTAACCGCTGTAACCGTTCTTTTCTGCGCGGCAAAGATTGTATTTACCTTCGCCTTCACCTACGTTGTTGAGAATCTTGTCGCAATAATCGATAGCCTTCTGGTAGTCCTTTACCTGACCATCGGTATAAACGGCAGAGTTAAGAGCTAAGCGAGCATGGAGTGCGTATGCTGCACCACGGTCGGCACGTCCAAAATCCTTGGCTGTGTTATAAGCGCCCACCTCAGCCATCAGAGGCTCAATGGTGGTCAACTCATTATCCAACCACTCGTAGAGATCCTTGCCACTTTTCTCGGTAGGGAGATTGTTGTCAAAGGTATCCTTGAAAGGAGCCTTGCGATACAGGTCAAGGAAATAATAGTAGTTCAATGCACGGAGGAAGCGAACTTCTGCGATCTTATCCTCACTCAGGCTACCAGACTGCTCAGAAATAAAGAAGTTGTACTGGTTGATGTTATAACTGAGGCGCTGGTATGCCCAGTTAACACGCACATTATTCTTATCCCAATCCATGGTGGTGATTTGAGCAATACCATCATTTTCCTGATAAGCCCACAAAGTTTCGTCTGTCATCAACTCTTCCAGGTTGAACACTGTACGGATAAATCCAGTTTCACCCTCGTTGCCACTTATATCTGCTAAACCATCAGGACCTTTCTGACCTGTAAGACCAAGGGTAGCATACTGCTTAGCCAAGAGCCCCTCTACCGTATATGTTTGGTGATTAAGTGGGTCAACCGACTTGATGTTCAGTTCGTCTGCGCAAGAGACAAAGCCCATGCACAACATACTTGCCATTGCAGTCTTTATAAATATTTTTTTCATAATTGTCTCCTTTTTGTTTTTTAGAAGTTAAGATTCAAACCAAGTTGGAAGCTTATTGGACGTGGGTAAGGATTTTTGTCCATACCGCTACTTACCTCAGGGTCGATACCCTTGTACTTGGTAATGATGAATGGGTTCTGTACGGTGAAGTAGATACGTCCGCTGCAAATCTTTTCAGCACCAGCCTTGAACAATGCTGGGAAGCTGTAACCCAATGTCATGTTGCTACACTTCAAGTAAGAAGCATTGCGTACGAAATAGTCGCTTTGTATATTCGGTTTTATAGATGAACCCGTAAAGCCAAGATTGAAAGCTTCTGCTGTCGTGTTAATATTACCGTATTGTGTAATTTGGTCCAAAATAGCTTTTGAGTTCAGGAAATCGTAGTACACATAGTTACCGATAGATGCATGGAAGGCTGCACTGAAGTCCCAGTTCTTGTAGATGAACTTGGTGGTGAGACCCATGATGACATCAGGTGCAGGGCTCTTGTAGCAATAACGGTCACCATCATCAATGATTCCGTTAGCATCACGGTCAACATACAGTCCCTCAATTGGTTTGCCATTCTCGTCGTAAACCTGCTGGTAAACATAGAAAGAATTGATAGGCTCTCCAACCTTGTTTGCCTGTACTTTAGTGTCATTTGAACGAGATACTGAAGATCCAGTCTCAACCCAGTCTGATTTTCCTGCTTCCAACTCGGTGATTTCATTATGGTTCCATCCTACGTTGTAGGTTACATCCCATACGAAGTCCTTGGTGACGATAGGCTTCACATTGAATGCCAATTCCACACCATAGTTTTCCAAAGAACCAACGTTCTTCAAGATCTTGTCGCTTAAGTTAGTACCAGCGGCAACAGCAACCTGAGACAATAGATCGGTAGTCTTGCGATAGTAACCATCTACGTTAAAGCCGAAGCGGCCATTGAGAGCGGTGAAATCAAGACCTGCATTGTAGGTTGTAGTCTTTTCCCAAGTCAGGTCAGAATTGCTTGCAGATGGACGTAAAGTAGGATAATAATTGTCACCGAATGGATATTGTGCATAACTGTTGCTGACTCTGTACAGAGTAGTATAGTAGAAGTCGTCAATACCATTCTGCTGACCAGTCATACCCCAGCCCAAGCGGAGCTTCAACTCGTCAAGCCATTTTGCGTCCTTCAAGAAAGGTTCGTTGTTAATCTTCCAGGCAAAGGCTGCAGCAGGGAAATAACCCCACTTCTTGCCTTTTCTAAAGCGTGAAGAACCATCGGCACGGAAGGTTGCTGTAAGCAAATAGCGATCCAGCAAGTTATAGTTGAAGCGTCCGAAGTAAGACACCAATGAGTTATGGGCTTTCCAAAACTCGTCAGATTGGAACTTTGGATCATTCTCATAATTCCATTTACCTTCTGTAGCTTCATACTGAGGATTGGTATCTCTCAGGTATTCATCAATACCAGTTCCAAAGTTATATCCTGTTCTGTGGTAGTGGCTCTGCTCTGCACCTGCCATGATGTCGATGTCGTGAACACCAAACTTATGGGCATATTCAGCAAATGCTTTTCCTTCAATACTGTATTTGTATTGATGATCAGTGTTATAACGACCAAAATAGTTATATTCAGGATTAGCAACAGTATACTTAGAGTATTCCTCATTTTGTCTACCATCAGTGTATTGTGCTCCTATGGCTGCATGCAAATGCAAGTCTTCAAAGCCATGAATCTTATAATCTACCTCCAAGTTTGAAGATATGTCATGAGTTTTGGCTATACACTTGTAATTGTCAAGGAGAGACACTGGGTTCTGCGGATAATTAGCAGCAGGCATGTATTTCCAATT
This sequence comes from Segatella intestinalis, assembly GCF_029348455.1. Taxonomy (NCBI): domain Bacteria; kingdom Pseudomonadati; phylum Bacteroidota; class Bacteroidia; order Bacteroidales; family Prevotellaceae; genus Segatella; species Segatella intestinalis. Next base: position 224,777 of record NZ_JARJVV010000001.1, on the reverse strand, counting down.
AGGATCGGTAATCTTATCACTCTTTCCCTGCAGGTAATTGAAATATCCGCCTACGCAGTCGTACTTCTCATCGTTTACGCGAACGGGCTGTGTGGGGTCCATTCGGAGTGCGTTAAAGATGGCTGCTTCTGCTTGTGCGTAGCGATCCTTTTCGAACATATACTTCGCTGTGAAGTTGAAGTTCAAGTGCTTGTCGAGGAAGGAAGGAGCCAAATTAACAGAAGTGTTAAAACGCTTCATCCAGCTGGTTTTAACGATACCGTTGTTGTCTTCGAAGCCTAAACCAATACGATAAGGCATATCTTTCAAACCACCCTGAATGCTGAGGCTGTGCTTGGTAGAGATGGCAGTGCGGAAAATCTCATCCTGCCAGTCGGTGTCGGCTGTACCCAAAGTGCTTATATCTTTTCCTAAAGAAGTAAGAGCCTGCTTGTACTCGCTGGCATTCATCACATCATATTTCTTCTGGATGGTAGATATTGTGATATCGCCATTGTAGGTAACCGTAGGTCTCTGGCCTGCACGTCCCTTCTTGGTGGTGATGATGATGACACCATTAGAAGCACGAGAACCATAGATGGCGGTAGCCGAAGCGTCCTTCAATACAGTGAAGCTCTCGATATCGTTAGGGTTAATCATCGCCAAGACATTACTCATACCCTTATTGGTATTGTTGTCAATAGCCAAACCATCGATTACATAGAGAGGGTCGTTAGAAGCATTCAGAGAGGCACCACCACGGATACGAATCTGTGCGCCAGAACCTGGTTGACCACCAGCAGTCTGTACGTCTACACCAGCTATCTTACCTACCAACATATCAGAGGCACTACTTGTGATACCCTTTGACATCTCATCAGGCTTGATGGCTGTGACAGAACCCGTCAAGTCGTTTTTCTTAGCACGACCATAACCGATGACAACGACCTCGTTCAATGACTTGGAGTCGTCGATCATCGTGATGATCATGTTCTTGCTTGCTTGTACTGTCTTTGGGGTCATACCCAAATAGGTAAAGGTTAGCTTAGTACCGGGAGCTGCGTCGACAGAGAAGTTACCATCCATGTCGGTAATGCCTACTGCCTTACCGTTGACTGTAATGGTAGCACCCATGACAGGCTCACCAGAAGCATCTTTCACTTGTCCCTTAATGGCATTTGACTGCGCAAAGGAACTTGCTGTCAGGAGAAGACCACTTGCGAGGGTCAACATCCTAAGAGGCAATTTAATTTTTACCTGCTTCATCATTCTGTTTAATTTTTAGTTAATATATGCATGTTGTTGTTAGTCGGTTTTTATTCCACGCTTATTTCCCTTTAGCCGTTAGTTATTAGTCCGCGCGGTTAAAAAATATTATAAGGTGGTATAGCTCATCTCATCATTTTGTTTGATCTTTAAGTTTATATGAATAATCTTGCTTAGTTATATCCTGCACTTAAAATAAAGTTATAACCTTTTGTGGCGTTCTGGATAAGTTTTGGCTTTTAGTTAGTGTTGTTAGCTATTAACTTTCAATATCCAGTCGGTCGTTAGGTCTCTACATTATTATAAGGTAGGAATGGTATTTTTTGTACCATTTTAACTTTCTGTATGCAAATGTAACTCCTTTTGCGCTTACTTGTACTTTTTTTAGAGTTAAAAACAGCATTCTTATTGTGCAAACGTTTGCATAATATTTGCCTTAGGTACATCTTTAGGTACTTTAACCAGAAAGGTTTAAAACAGCTCCATTTTTATGGAAATATAGTAACAGAACTTTCGCATGTGATTCAAGAACGGGATGAAGGAGCTGGAACCCATATAAGCAGCACGCCCTGAAAGGGCAGAAGCTCTTAGCCCAGGGCATCGCCCTGGGTATAGTAACAGTTAGCAATGCGCCCTGTAAGGGCAAAAGCTTTATAAATTTCAGTGTGAGTTTTAAAGCTTTTGCCCTTACAGGGCGCCAAGTTTGCGAACATGATAACCCAGGGCGTTGCCCTGGGCTAAGAGCTTCTGCCCCTTCAGGGCGTGCTGCTTCTATGAGCTTCTGTCCCTTACCTATGCTTTCGGCCGGTGACCGTTGGCTCAGGGCGTGCAGAGTAATTTCAACCGTACAGGTCATATTATTTTCGGTTAGTTATGAAATTGTTCTGTCTCTTGCGGATAAATCTATATTCCGTGACACGGAATGTACGTTCCAAATCACGGAATGGCGGTTCCGAACTACGGAATGTACGTTCCGTGTCACGGAACGGAACTTTTTTGTAGTTTAAACAAAACATTTATATAGTATAAGAGTAAGCAGAGAGTAGTTACAAATGAAATATTAACAATGAATTATAGAATTATGGAAAAAGTAAAAGAGCCCATTAAGATATGGGCAAAACCCCTCAGGAATGGCAACAAGGCACTTTATCTTAGAAGATATATTGCCGGTTCTCACAGCAAAGGGTATGTTTATGAGAAATTGGATGGTTTGTTTCTCATTGATGACAAGAAGGGCAAAGACAAAATTGCAAAAGAGAGAAACAACAATGCCTTACAAATTGCAGCACTTATCAAGTGCGAGCGAATCAAAGAGTACATGAACGGGATGGTCGGTATCAAAAAGAAAGCTCTCAGGGATATGGCTTTGAAAGACTGGATGCTGACGTATGCTGAGAGGAAGAAAGCGCAAGGGCAAAGTGGAAGCAATGCTGCCACAATCCGTAACACCATGCTACACCTTATTATATATAAGGGAGAGTCTGTCAGAATGAGTCAATTAGACAAAGCCTACTGTGAAGGTTTTGTGATTTATCTTGCCAACGCTATGACCATCGGCTTCGACAAGCCCAAACGAGGGCAGCATCATCAGAAAAAGCTTGCCCAGGGAACAGCCCGACTTTACTTCAATACGTTCGTCACGGCATTAAATGAAGCAGTGCGTGAGGGAATCATTGCCGAGAACCCCACTCGCCTGTTGAAAAAAGAAGAGAAAAAAATCATCTGTAAGAACAACAGCAGTCGTACACATCTGAGCGTTGAAGAGGTCAAGACCCTAATAAACACCCCCTGCAAAAACACATCCGTAAAAGAGGCTTTCCTTTTTGCTTGCTTTTGCGGTTTAAGAATCAGTGACATCAAGACGCTCAAATGGTCGGACGTAAAGAAAGAGACGGAAGGCATCTGCATCAGTAAGAAAATGATAAAGACTAAACAGGTAGTGACCGTGCCTTTGTCGGGAAGTGCTCTGGCATGGATGCCCAGTAAAGGAAATGCAAAACCAGAGGATTTTGTATTCAAACTGCCTTCTTACATTTCTGTCAACTGCCAGATAAAGCAATGGGCTAAAACCGCAGGGTTAGAGAAGAAAACAACTTTTCACACGGCTCGCCATACATTTGCCACCACATTACTTACCATGGGAGCCGACCTATATACAACAAGCAAGTTGTTGGGACACCAAAACATCAAAACAACACAGGTATATGCCGAAATCGTAAACAAGAAAAAGATAGAAACGATTCATTTGTTAGACAGAATTTAGGTACAGGATTAGGTACGTCATCTTCCGAAAGCCGAAGCAGACAAAGCATTTTACACATTTAAAGATCAAACAAAATGATGAGATGAGCTATACCACCTTATAATATTTTTTAACCGAGCGGACTAATAACTAACGGCTAAAGGGAAATAAGCGTGGAATAAAAACCGACTAACAACAACATGCATATATTAACTAAAAATTAAACAGAATGATGAAGCAGGTAAAAATTAAATTGCCTCTTAGGATGTTGACCCTCGCAAGCGGTCTTCTCCTGACAGCAAGTTCCTTTGCGCAGTCAAATGCCATTAAGGGACAAGTGAAAGATGCTTCTGGTGAGCCTGTCATGGGTGCTACCATTACAGTCAACGGTAAGGCAGTAGGCATTACCGACATGGATGGTAACTTCTCTGTCGACGCAGCTCCCGGTACTAAGCTAACCTTTACCTATTTGGGTATGACCCCAAAGACAGTACAAGCAAGCAAGAACATGATCATCACGATGATCGACGACTCTAAGTCATTGAACGAGGTCGTTGTCATCGGTTATGGTCGTGCTAAGAAAAACGACTTGACGGGTTCTGTCACAGCCATCAAGCCAGACGAGATGTCAAAGGGTATCACAAGCAGTGCCTCAGATATGTTGGTAGGTAAGATTGCCGGTGTGGACGTATTGACTGAAGGTGGTAAACCTGGTGCAGGTGCTCAGATTCGCATCCGTGGCGGTGCCTCTCTGAATGCTACCAACGAGCCTCTCTATGTGGTTGATGGTTTGGCTATTGACAACAATGGTGTGAGTGGTATGAGTAACCCTTTGGCGATGATTAACCCTAACGATATCGAGAGCTTTACTGTATTGAAGGATGCTTCTGCAACAGCCATCTATGGTTCTCGTGCTTCTAATGGTGTCATCATCATCACCACCAAGAAGGGACGTGCAGGTCAGAGACCTACCGTTACCTACAATGGCGATATCACTGTATCTACCATCCAGAAGAAATACGAGGTACTGAATGCCAGTGAGTTCAAGCAGGCAGCAACCTCTTTGGGCTTCGATACAAGCGCAATGGGTACAGCCGACACTGATTGGCAGGACGAGATTTTCCGCACCTCTGTCTCTACCAAACACAGCCTCAGTATCCAGGGCGGCTTGAAGGATATGCCTTACCGCATTGGTTTAGGTTTCGAAGACAACAACGGTATTCTCAAAAACAGTTGGATGAAGCGTTTCAATACATCAATTAATGTAGCTCCTTCCTTCCTTGACAAGCATTTGAACTTCAACTTTACAGCGAAGTATATGTTTGAAAAGAACCGCTATGTAGATGACTCGTCAGCCATCAACAACGCGCTCAAGATGGATCCTACACAACCTGTTTACGGAGATGGAGACAAATACAAATTCTTTGGTGGATACTTCCAATATGCGCAGGATAAATCCACTTCGATTTCCGATCCTAACTGGATGTATCTTCCTGCCGGTAGTGTTCCACAGAACCCTGTAGCTATCCTTAATCAAAACAAGCATATTGCAAAGGCTCATGACATTTCTTCAAACTTAGAGGTAGACTATAAAATTCATGGCTTTGAAGACTTGAATTTGCATGCAGCCATAGGAGCCCACTATATGGATGGCAAACAAAATGATAACATTTCTAAATATTCTGTTATCACCGAAAACAACTATTTTGGCTGGTATGGTACCAATCATGCCTATAAATACAATATAGAAGGAAAAGCTTATGCAGAATATGCCCATAAGTTTGGTGTTCACGACATCGACATCATGGCAGGTGCTGAGCAAAGCCACTATCACAGTACAGGCTATAATTTCGGAAGCGGTATCGATGAGTACTTGAGAGACAACAATCCACAGATGGTAGATGGAGAATGGAACTATGTACATAGCCCACAGTACATGAAGAATACTATAGGAAAGAGCCACAACTCTTTAGTTTCTTACTTTGGACGTCTCAACTACAACTTGTTGGATCGTTATTTGCTTACAGCTACATACCGTGCCGATGGTTCTTCTCGTTTCAGAAATGGCAAGAAGTGGGGTTACTTCCCTGCAGCAGCCTTTGCCTGGAAGATCAACAACGAACCATTCATGAAGAACGTAACATGGATTGACGAATTGAAACTCCGTTTGGGTTGGGGTAAAACTGGTCAGCAGGATGTTGGTAAAGACTTCTACTATACTCCAGCATATACCGTCGGCAACCCTTATGCACAGTATCCGTTTGGCGATACATATTATGAGACCATGCGCCCAGGAGCATACAATGCCGATTTGACATGGGAAAAGACTACAACCTACAATGCCGGTCTTGATTTCACCGCTCTTAATGGCCGCTTCGGTGTGAATGTAGAGGGTTATTATCGTAAGACCACTGACCTTATATCAGTAGTAGACATTGCCGGAGGTACCAACTTTAGCAACCGTCTCCTTAAGAACATCGGTTCTTTGGAAAACTATGGTGTGGAATTGGCATTTGATGTCAAGCCTATCGTTACCAAGGATTTTATGTGGGATGTAACCTACAACGTAGGATGGAACCACAACGAAGTCACCGAGTTGGACGCAGGTCAGCATGACTACGTTTGGCTTGATAAAACAGCAACTCGTGGTATGGGCTCAACAAAGCTTATGATTAACAAAGTTGGCGAACCTGCTAATTCTTTCTATGTATGGCAGCAGGTTTACGATGAGAACGGCAAGCCCATTGAGGGTCTGTATGTTGACCGCAACGCAGATGGCAAAATTGATGAGGACGACCGTTATTGCTACAAGAGCCCTGCTCCTGATGTCATCATGGGTCTCACCACCAAGTTCATCTATAAGAACTGGGATTTCAGTGCAGCCTTCCATGCATCTATCGGCAACTATGTGTACTACGATTTCTTGAGCGATAAGGCTAATTTGAGTTTGATATGGGAAAAAGGTGCTTTCACTAATACAACAGCAGATGCCGTCAATCTTGGTTTTTGGGGTAAAACTCTCAACCCGACTCAGCAAAGTGACTATTTCGTGCGCAATGCTTCTTACTTGAAGTGTACCAACATGACATTGGGTTATAGTTTCCCTGCATTGATCAAGGCTGGTTCCGAGAAGATTTGCAGCGGACGAATCTATTTCACCGTTCAGAACCCATTCATCATTACCAAGTACAAGGGTATTGACCCAGAAATCCAGGGTGGTATCGATAATGGTCGTTACCCACGTCCTATCAGCTTCCAGCTTGGTTTGAATCTTAACTTCTAAAATATTAAAAAGGAGATAATTATGAAAAAGATATTTATAAAGACTGCAATGGCAAGTATGTTGTGCATGGGCTTTGTCTCTTGTGCTGACGAACTGAATATCAAGTCCATTGATCCACAGTCTTCCCCAACATATACCGTACAGGGCCTTTTGGCCAAGCAGTATGCTACTCTTGGTCTAACCGGTCAGAAAGGTCCTGATGGATCTTCAGACTTTTCTACTGGAGACCCCGAGGGTGAATACGGATTTATCCGTACAGTATTCAACCTGCAAGAGTTGATGACAGACGAAACAGCATGGGCATGGCAGGAAAATCCAGGCATCACTCCTATTACCAGCATGAGTTGGACCAAGGATAATGTGCGTGTAGACTATGCATACCAGCGCCTCATTTTTAATGTAACCTTATACAACCAGTTTATTTCAGAGCAGACTGGTAGTCTGAGCGAGGACAAGATCGCAGAAGTTCGTTTCCTTCGTGCGCTAAACTACTATTATTTCCTCGACCTGTTTCGCAAGGCTCCTTTCAAGGACACCTTCGACAACAATCTCCCTATCGAGAAAAGTGGCAAGGATCTCTACGAATGGTTGGATAATGAGTTGACCACCATCGAGCCTCTGATGGCTGAGGTAGGTGCCTATAATACTGCCAAGGACTTCGGACGTGCCGACCGTGGTGCAGCATACGCGCTTCATGCCCGCTTGGCTCTTAACTCTGAAGTTTATACCGATGGTCAGGTAAAGGACTACCAGAAGGCTATTCATTATTGCGACGAGATTATCAACAGCGGTAAATACGATCTTTCTCGTGAAAAAAAGAATGGCTATAGCGGTTATCAGCAGTTGTTTATGGGCGACAATGACTGCAACCCAGAGGCTATGCAGGAAATCATCTTCCCTATCCGTCAGGATGGTGTGAAAACTGAGTCGTATGCAGGAACTTCATACCTCATAAATGCTTGTAATAAAGCAGGTATGCCTTATGCAAGCACAAGTGACCCTTGGAGTTGTCTGTTTGCCCGTGTAGACTTGGTGAAGAAGTTCTTCCCCAACGGGGATATTCCTATGGCTGCTAAAGAAGATATCCCTGAAAATGCAACACAAGAGAAGATTATAGCAAAAGATAATGAGAAGGGTATCAGTACAGCCGATGTCGTAGCAAAGGCTAAGGACGACCGCGCCCTGTTCTATATGGGTGTCGGTGGCTGCGATGGCAAAGTACGTACTCTTGTACCAGGCGAAGCCATCAATGACTTCATGAATGGTGCGTCTATCGTAAAGTGGAGCAACATCCATGCAGACGGTTCAGTACAGCATCATCAGAAATTTTCAGACACAGACTTCCCTGTGTTCCGCTTGGCAGAAATCTATCTGACCCGTGCCGAGGCTAAGTACCGCCTCAACGGCAGTCAGGAAGGTTTGGCTGACATCCAGTATGTTCAGGGTCGTGCCAATCGTCCGGTGGACCAGCAAGCTACATCAGTAGACGAGAAGACTCTTATCGATGAATGGTGCCGTGAGTTCTATATGGAAGGCCGCCGTCGTTCTGATTTGGTTCGCTTTGGCTTGTTCACAGGTTCTAAATATCTCTGGAGCTTCAAGGGTGGTGTAGAAAAAGGTTCAGGTATTGAGTCCTTTTACGATATCTATCCTATTCCAGGCAAAGAGATTCAGAACAATCCTAACTTGCATCAGAACCCTAAATATTAAGTGTTAGGAACCCAGATTTAATTTTAAATAGAAATCAATTATGAAAAAAATATTCAAATTCATGTTGCTGCCGGCATTGGTACTCCCTTTGCTCTTCACATCTTGTGATGAAGACAGAGACAGCAACCCTAAATTGGACTTGAGTCATGTTGCGGATGGATTTGTATTGAATACTCCTGCTCTTGCAGAAAACAATACTTATGATCTGAAAAGTGCTAAATCACTGAAACTGACATGCTCTCAGCCGAACTATGGTGGAATTCCTTACGTAGTCAGATATTATGTACAAGTATCTATCGACCCGAAATTCATCAGCGATCCTACTGCCACTCATACTGAGTTGGCCACATCTTATAAAACTGCCGAAATGGAAGTTAATGCCTCTGAAGTAAACGATGCAGTGGTAGCTCTTTTCCAGGCTGCTAATCCTGACACAAGTGTACCTGATGAAATGTCAATTTATATCCGCCTTCGTGCAGTCATTGATATCACAGCAGATTCTAACTTGGGCGAGACCTATTCAAATGTCATTACCCTGCCTTCTGTCAAGGCTGCTTACGAGGCTCCTGATGCTAAGTTCACTGATAATCTCTACTTGATAGGTAGCTCTATCCAGACTCCATGGCAGAGTTGGAAAGCTATTCCTAAGGTCTTTGGTTTGGAAGGTAACTACTATGGTGTAATCTACTTGCCAGCTGGTGGTGAGTTCAAGTGGGGTACAGAAAACAATGACTATCGCGGCATCAACCGTCTTAAGGAAATCAACGATGAAGCTGGTGCAGGTATCTCTGCAGGTGAGGAGCAAAACATCAAGGTAGCCAACGCAGGTTGGTACACTCTCTTGTTCAAAGGCAAGATTACAGAAGACAAGAAGAACATCGAGTGGACACTATCTGTTTACCCAACAAAGGTTTACATCTTAGGTGGTAGTGTCGAGATGACTGGTACTTGGGCATTTGATGACGCTTATGCTCTGACAGCTCCAGCAGATAAGAATGGCAAATGGGTTTCTCCAGCATTCACTGCCAGCGCAGAGCTTCGCGCAGCTGTCAAGGTGGGCGATTTGGACTGGTATAGAACAGAATTCACCGTTTACAAAGGCAACTTATTCTGGCGTAGATATGATATCGTAAACAGCTGGACTGAGACTGAGGGCGCAGATTACTCTGTAACAACCCAAGTTGGACAGAAGTTGTATATCGACTTTGATAATTACACAGCAGAAGTTAAATAATTAAGACCAAAGCACAATGAAAAAAACATTTTTATATAGCTTAGCAGTCTTGGCAAGTGTTACACTTGCCAGCTGCAACGGCGACTACGATGATTGGGCTAATCCTCAGACCAATCCACAGGAGGCCTCAGCTGCCAAATACGGAATTACTTTCGCAGCAGGTACTGAAGCAGAATGTAATATGCCAGACGAAGACGGAGTCATCAACCTCGTTACAGTCAACTCAACAGATGCTGATGTTACAGGTTATACACTGAAAGACTTGAAAGTGAACGGTGAAGCTATCAAAGGCGAAATCATTGGCAACAACATTCAGGTAAATGCAACCGAATTGGAGAAGATTCTCTGCAAACAGAATAAAACTCGCGCCAGCGTTGCAAGTAACATCAAAGTTGAGTCAAAGGTTTCTGTCAATTTGGCTTCAGGCGATGCTGTTGCCATCAACACAGTAGGTGAAACTACAGGTAAGATTACAACATCCCCAACTCCTGCTATCGACGAAAAGGGCTACTACATGCTTGGCGAGGTAAACGGAAATGACTGGGATCAAAAACATCCTGTATGGATGACCAAAATGTCTGATGGTGTTTACCAGCTCAAGGTCACCACAAAGAAAGACAAGAACTACTTCAAGTTCTATGAAGGCAGCAAGTGGGATGAAAGTGGTAACTGGGATGTAATCAACACAGGTGTCATGGGTTGCGAGAAAGACGGTAGCGAAGATGCTTCTGGTACAATCTATTATACTGGCGACAGCTGGGGTACTCCACAGACCATGGTTATCGCAGGTAAGGGCACATGGATTGTAACTCTCGACATGAACAACCTGTCTTACTCTGTAGGCAAGCCTATCCTCTATATGGCAGGTGATGCTAATGGCTGGGCAACAAATGACTATCTCGCAGGTGAAGATGGTGTAAAATTCACTGGTTACATGTACCTGAACCAGAATGGTTTCAAGTTCTGTACTCAGCCAGAGTGGAAGGGCACCAACTATGGCGCAGACTTCAATACTGCTCCTGATGCTCTTAACATCACAATTACAGAGCCTGCAGGTTACTATCAGGTAGATGTTGACTTATCTGAGAAGACTTACACTCTGACTCCTATTACATCTATTGGAATCATTGGTAGTGCATCACCTAAAGGTTGGGATTCAGACGTAGATATGACTTACGTTCCTTACAATAAGGATACCAAGGAAGTTAATGGCTACTGGGAAGTTAAGAACATCACATTGAGTGCTGGTGAAATCAAGTTCCGTGCCAACGACGATTGGGCCATCAGTTGGGGTGGAGAGTTAGATAACCTCACAACAAAGAATGGTGGAAACATCACTGTAGAAGCAGGTACTTACGACATCAAGCTTTATGCTTGGGCAGAAGGCTTTGCTAAATGTGTGCTGACTAAGAAGTAAGCATTTGCTTCATCAAATAAACTTAAAATTAATAGGCGGCTCTCAATTCCGGGAGTCGCCTATTTTTTTCGTTCTCCTCCCCCTTTTCAAGTATTTTTTCCCTAAAACCTTGGAAGTTACGAGGAAAAGTCGTATCCTTGCCCATAAATAGCTCTAAAAAAGGAATTATGGGACATCAAGAAGATATTGTAAAAACTGAAAGTAAAATCATTGTCATCAGGGATACGCAAGTTATCCTTGACAGAGATGTTGCGGAATTGTATGGAGTAGAAACCAGAGAAATCAACCAAGCACTAAGAAACAACCCTAAAAAGTTTCCTCCAGGTTATGTTATTGAGTTGAATAACAACGAGAAAGAAGAACTCATCAAAAATTTTGATCGGTTCAAAAAACTCAAACATTCCACTGTTGCACCTCACGCATTTACTGAACAAGGACTTTATATGCTTGCCACTATTCTGAAAGGTGATTTAGCCATCAGCACTACCATTGCCATCATTGATACATTTACCAAACTTCGCAAATTGGCAAGAACCATCGACAAGGTGAACGAAGATGCTAAGGAGCATGGTATTTATCCGGACAAGAACACAGAGGACAAGATACAGACTGCCATGAACGAAGTCTTCGCCGACAACTTGCCACTGAAAATGCGCAAGCTTACCTTTGGTGTGAACCTGGGAATCCTCAAATTCTCTTTGGAAACAACAAGGGAATCCAAAGAATAAAAGAAAGAAAAAGGCGGTTTCTATTCAGAAACCGCCTTTTTGTATGCCCTGCATTCTTTCGACCTGTACGGTTGGCACGCCCTGAAGGGTAGGGTGTGTGGGGCAAAACTTAAGTAAAAAAGCAATACGCCAATAACAGGAGTTTATCGCTTTTCGCCTCCTGAAACAACATGATTCTGAACTGAGGTCATGACAGATACTATGAATTTGCACTGTAAATGCAAACGTTTGCGCAAGTCGTTTGCTTGATTTAGGTCAAGAAAAGATTGTCACTACAAAAGAAAATCATAACTTTACCACCGAAAACAAAAAACAAGAAGTATATGAAGAAAATTTACTTGACACTTATTGCACTCTTAGCAGTAATCAGTGCTTCGGCACAGGGATGGCCGGCAAACTATAATGGAGTCATGCTGCAGGGCTTCTCTTGGAATGCATACGAGGCTGCACAATGGAAAGCTCTTGAGGCTCAGACTACAGAGTTCAAAGGATTCATCGACCTCGTATGGGTTCCTCAGAGCGGAAAATGTGCTGAAACCGTACAGGTAATGGGCTATAAACCCTATTACTATTTCAACCACAACTCCAGTTTCGGAACAGAAGACGAGTTGCGTTCCATGATCAAGACTTTTAAGAACAATGGTATCGGAACCATTGCCGATGTAGTCATCAACCACCGCAATACCGAGGGTTGGTTCACTTTCCCTGCAGAGACATACAATGGAGTGACCTACCAGATGCTGCCTACCGACATCTGCAAAAACGACGATGGTGGCAAAACGGCAACACAAGCTCAAAAAGAAGGTGTCAGCCTCAGCAACAACAACGATGAAGGCTCTGACTTTGGTGACTGCCGCGACTTGGACCACAAGAGCGCAAACGTACAGAAAGTGGTAAAGGCTTACTTGAAATTCTTGAAAGAAGACCTTGGCTACATCGGCTTCCGCTACGACATGGTAAAAGGTTTCAACGCGAGCCATGTGGGCGACTACAACACAGCAACAGGTATTCAGTACTCCGTAGGCGAGTATTGGGATGGTGTAGGCAATATCAAGAACTGGATCAACAATACAGGCAAGAAGAGCGGTGCCTTCGACTTCCAATTCCATTACAACATGACCGATGCTATCAGAAGCAACAACTGGACAAAACTGAACAACAGCAGTCTGATGTCTGATGCTTCCTATCGCCGTTATGCCATAACCTTCGTAGAAAACCACGACATACAGGTACGCGAGGACAATAGCAACGAGGGAAGCAAAGACCCTATCCCTACAGCATATATTCCTGCTGCCAACGCATTCCTCATTGCCATGCCTGGTACTCCTTGTATCTTCCAGCCTCACTGGAAAGCATACGAGCATGAACTGAAGAGCATGATAGAAGCCCGCAAATTAGTAGGTATCACCAACACAAGTTCTTATAGCAAATATGCCAGCAACACACAGTATTTTGCTAATGCAGTAAATGGTACTAATGGTCGCAAGTTGTTGGTGGTTGTAGGTATTCCAAGCATGATGACTACCCTATCAAAGACTGAGTACACCCGCATCCTCTCTGGCAAAAACTACATGTACTATCTGTCAAACAACTCAGAGACCGCATGGGCAGACAAGGCTTCTGGCGAATACGAGGAGGGCTTCAAAGTGGCTCTTACTGCAGTAAGCAAGAGCACCTCTGCCAAGTTAGTTTACACCACCAATGGCAGCGACCCTACAGCCAGCAGCACTCAGGCAACAAGCGGTACATCTATCGACATCAGCAGTTCATGCACTCTGAAGGTGGGTCTGCTCATCAATGGTACTGTAAGCGGTATTCGCACTTATAAGTATAGCATCAAGCGTTTCGAGCCTTACAACATTACCGTATATGTCAATACTGATGGTACAGACTGGAAGAAGGTGAACTTCTACTATTGGGGTAACACTGATGATAAACTTAAATGGCCTGGAACCACCATTACACAGACCAAGATGATTGATGGCAAGAACTGGTATTATAAGGACTTCACCATTACCCAAAAAGATGGAATGCTCAACTTTGTTTTCTGTGAGCCTAACGATGCAGGAACAAAAGAGAAAACGCAGTCACTCGACGTTACTGGAGTCAACTCAACTATCTTCGTCAAAGTGGGTCCTGGTAAGAGTAATGGTAAGTATGTTGTTACGAATGTCACTAAAGACATAAATACAGGTATCGACTTGCCTACAACAGAAAACGCAGGCAGCTACACCGATCATGCTTGGTACACACTCAGTGGTATGAAGATGAACCAAAAGCCCAACCAGGCTGGCATCTATATCCACCATGGCAAAAAGGTAGTTATCAAGTAAATAAAAAACCTAACATATAATTCATCTATTCAACTGGCGGCTCACGGTATGCGAGGGTCGCCAGTTTTTCGTTTAGAGTAAAATAGCCGAGAAAGAAGAAATATCATTTTTTCGGTAAAACATTTGGAAGCAAAAGAGAAAAAATGTATCTTTGCATAAGATATCTTGCACTCGGCAATCTGAAAACAAGTTTTCAATGCGCTCGTTGGTGACATCTTTGCATAAGATATTCTGCACTCGGCAATCTGAAAACAAGTTTTCAATGCGCTCGTTGGTGCTATCTTTGCAAAAGATATTCCGCACTCGGCAATTATCATTTAAACAAAAAGGAGGTTTTATTATGGCAGAACTGAGAGATAGATACATCCGTTTCGACTGGGCAATCAAAAGATTACTCCGTCAGAAAGCTAATTTTGACGTTTTGGAAGGATTCCTTACCGTATTTCTGAATGAAAAAGTAAAAATCATAGAAATACTGGAAAGTGAAAGTAATCAGCAGAAAGAAGATGATAAGTTCAACCGCGTTGATATAAAAGCCAGAAACAGCAAGGGAGAAATTATCATTGTGGAAATACAAAACACAAGTGAGTTATACTACTTAGAGCGAGTTCTTTATGGAGTAGCAAAAGCTATTACTGAGCATATCAACCTCGGCAACAGCTATAAGGAGGTGAAAAAGGTATATTCTATCAGCATCTTGTACTTCGATCTCGGAAAAGGTTCTGACTACATCTATATCGGACAGAACAATTTTACAGGTCTGCACACGAAAGACCAGCTCGTGATAAGTGCCAAGGAAAAGAACAATATCGTAAGAAAATCACCTTCTGAGATTTTCCCCACCTATATCCTTGTGCGTGTCAACGAGTTCAATAAAGTGGCAAAATCACCATTGGAAGAATGGGTAAACTATCTGAAGAATGGCGTTATCTCTCCAGACACTAAAGCTCCAGGTCTGCAAGAGGCTCGCGAGAAGCTAAAATACTACGAGATGTCGGATGCAGAACGTCACGCATACGACGAGCATATCAATGCCATCATGATTCAGAATGACGTACTCGGCAATGCTAAATTAGAAGGATTGGCTGAGGGAAGAGCTGAAGGAAGAGCTGAGGGAAGAGCTGAAGAGAAAAAAGCAATAGCCCGCAACCTGCTTTCACAGAACATTCCTTTGGAAATTATTTCCCAAGCCACAGGACTGAGCATAGAAGACATTCGGTTATGTCACCCTCACTCTTGAAGAGGAAATATTCAACTGTTGTTGGTGCGCTCTATTCTGAGCACCTGGTCGCAATAGTCGACCACAGCAGGACGATGGGTAATGAAGATAATGGTCTTGTCGTGAGAAGACAGGATGTTCTGCAATAGCTGGCGCTCAGTTTCTGGGTCAAGGGCACTCGTAGCCTCATCAAAAAGCATGATGCTGCGATTGCGCAACAGACTTCGGGCTATGGCAATACGCTGTGCCTGTCCTTCACTCAGTCCTCCTCCCTGTTCGCTGCAAAGAGTATCCAAGCCTGCAGGCAACTCCATCACAAAGTCGGCGCAACTCTTATGCAGAGCCTCAACCATCTCCTCATCAGTAGCATCGAGCTTACCCAACCGCAGATTGTCGCGGATAGTTCCGCTCATCAGCGTGTTGCCCTGAGGCACATAAACAAAGTTGCATCGATGAAGCGGAGTGAGCGTCTGACTCTTCACCTTATTATATATAGAGAGCTGACCTTGCTGCGGACGAAGCAGAGCCAGGATAAGGCGAACAAGAGTTGTCTTGCCGGCACCTGTCTCACCCAAGATAGCAGTACAGCTGCCTGGTGTGAAATCGAAATCGAGCTGATGAATGACATTGCGGGCATCGGAAGCTGAGTCGTCCTCAGACTGCTCTGCCTTGTAGGCATAACTCACTCCCTCAAGGCGAATGCCGCAAGGCGAGTCTATCTCTATTGGCTCACCCTGTTCCTCCAATGGATTTTCCTCCAACTCCATGAGTCGTTCGGCAGCAGTAAACACCCCCACAAAGGCAGGAACCAGCTTGGCAAGGTTGCGTGCCGGACCCTGTATCTTGTTGACAAGCTGCAGAAAGGCAGTCATGCCGCCAAAGGTAAGCGAGCCTGCACTCATGCGCACGGCAGCCCAAAGGAATGCCACCAGATAGCCCAAGGCAAAGCCAAAGTTAAGAACCAAGTTGCTGAACACGCTAAATATGGTCTTACGCACCACTTTGGAGCGAAGCTCGCACTGGGTGTTCTCCAACCGTTCCACCATGACGCTGTTACTCTCCAAGGTCTTGATAAGCATGCGGTGCTGGATGGTTTCCTGCAGCACACTCTGAACCTTACTGTCGGAATCGCGCACCTGACGGGTCAGGAATCGCATCTTGCCCATATACACCTTGCTGAAAGCCAGGAAGATGGGAATCATAACGACGATGACTACCGACAAGAGCTTATCCATGGAGAAGAGATAGAAGAAGGCGCTGAGGAAAAGCGCCAGGACGCTTAAGGTACTTGGAATAGTCTCGGTAAGGAAGCCTACCACTTGCGACACATCCCCCTCAAGCCTGTTGAGCACATCACCCGAATGAAGGCGCTCCCTGCCCTGCCACTCCGAGCGAAGGATGCGGTCGAGCATACGTTGCTGCATACGGTTCTGCGCCTTGATGCCCAGGAGGTTTCTTATCCAGATGCCAGAGATGTTGAGTGCGAAATCGCATAATATCAGTCCACCCATCAATGCCACAGCCCAATAGATATTGCCCTGCACGGCATGCGAAGCCACATCGATGGCATGCTTCACCGCCCACACCTGTCCTAAACTGACAGCAACAGACAGCAAGCCGACAACAGCATTGAGCGTAGCCTGCAAACGGTTGCCACGCCAGGAACGCCAAAGCCACTTGAGCAGGGTCTTGGCATCATACTTGAACTTGGGAACCTTGATTATCTTCATCCATCTCTTCATTTGAATTCTTCACGCTTCGTTCTTCATTCTTCACTCTTCACTTAAATTCATCTTCCTCTCTGATCGGCACCCCACATCAACTTCTCTCTCAGAGTGGAGAAGTATCGCTGGTTGCGCTGTTTTACTATTTTAATGGTATGGGCAGCCTTGCGGATAACGAGACGTGTGCCTTCAGTCATTCGCTCACTGCGTCCGTCGATGGCAACAAGGTAGTTGTGGCTACGGCTCTCCACATCGAGTGTTATCTCTGCCGTATCATTAATGACGACGGGACGAATATTTAAACTATGAGGAGCCACGGGCGTGAGACACAGGCTGCTGCTCTGGGGAATGATGATAGGTCCGCCATTCGACAGGTTGTAGGCTGTAGAGCCCGTAGAAGTGGTCACGATCAGTCCGTCAGCCTGGTAGTTAACCAGAAACTCTCCATCCACCTGCGTGCGAATAGAAATCATGGACGCATCGTCACGCTTCAGTACGGCAATATCGTTAAGGGCAAAAGGATTGCCTGCCAAGACACCTCCCTCTGCCTCTACCTGAATGACGACATGTTCCTCTATCTGGCACTCACCGGCATACAAACTGTCCAAGGCTGCCTCCACCTCGCCAGGCAACACATCAGCCAGGAAGCCCAGTCGCCCCATATTGACACCGATGATGGGTGTTCCCTTGGCTCCCACTCTGCTGGCAGCCTTGAGGAAGGTGCCGTCGCCACCCATGGAGATGACATAATCCACATCGAAGTTGTAATCCTCGAACACTCCTGCCGCCTTCACATCGATGTGCTGACTGCGGGTGAGAAACTCGTAATAGGCATTCTCCACATAGATTTCGGCGCCTTTCTGCGCTAAATAGTCCAGGATCTTCTCTATCGAAGTAGACTTCTTGGCCTGGTACTCATTGCCAAATATCGCAAATTTCAATGGTTGTCGTGTCATTTATTTTGCTGTTTCAATTATTATTCTTACTTTTGCAAAGGTAATAATATAAATCGAATAATCAGACAAAAAGAACATAAAATTATGGCAAAGGTATACGAATTTCTTGCCAATGGCTTCGAGGAAATCGAAGGTTTGGCTCCGGTAGACATACTTCGCAGAGGTGGTGTAGACATCAAGACCGTAAGCATTACGGGCAGCGAATGGGTAGAAACTTCTCATGGCGTAACGCTGAAAGCCGACATGCGCTTTGAGGATGTTCAGGACTTTGGCGATGCCGACATGCTCCTTCTTCCAGGAGGAATGCCAGGCAGCACTCATCTCAACGAGCACGAGGGCGTGCGACAGGCGCTCATCGCTCATCACAAGGCCGGCAAGCGCATAGGTGCCATCTGTGCTGCCCCTATGGTATTGGCAAGCACGGGCATCCTCAACGGCAAGAAGGCTACCTGCTATCCTGGTTTTGAACAATACTTTGCTGCCGACACCGAGTATACTGGTCATCTGTATGAGGAGGACGGCAACGTGATAACAGGTGAAGGTCCGGCTGCTACCCTGCCCTATGCCTACAAGATATTGAGCTACTTCGTAGGCGACGAGGCTGTGGCAGAACTGCAGAAAGGCATGAGGTACACACACCTGATGAGCAACAAATAATTCTTAACTCTTCACTTAAATTATGGATTACGTAATCATTGTTGCCGGAGGCAAAGGACTGCGCATGGGAACAGAGACGCCCAAGCAGTTTCTGCCTGTAGCCGGCAAGCCCATACTGATGCGCACTATAGAGCGCTTCTACGAATACAACCCCGACATCAACATCATCCTTGTGTTGCCCGAGAGCCAGCAGGAATACTGGCACCAGCTTTGCGAGGAGCATCATTTCGACATCAAGCACCAGATAGCCAATGGTGGCGACACCCGCTTCCAGTCATCAAAGAACGGACTGGCGCTTATTCCCGATGACGCCGACGGAGTGGTGGGAATACACGACGGTGTGCGCCCATTCGTATCAACCTCAGTCATAGACGAATGCTACGAGACCGCCCGCGAGGAATATGCCGCCATACCCGTATATGCTGTGACCGACACACTGCGCTATATAGACCAGCGTGGAGGAGGCAAAAACGTGATGCGCGACGACTATCGTGTGGTACAGACTCCTCAGACTTTCGACATTGCTCTTGCCAAGCAAGCCTTCAATCAGGGTTACAAGGCTCAGTTTACCGACGACGCATCAGTGGTGGAAAGCTTAGGATGCCAGGTGGCTATGGTGGAAGGCAACCGCGAGAATATCAAGATTACAACCCCCTTCGACATCAAGGTGGCAGAAGCCCTATTAGCAGAATAAGAACAAGGGAATTCTTCACTCTTCATTCTTCACTCTTCACTTAAAAAAATGAGTAGTATTTTAGACCAAGACATCATGTACCTGCCTGGCGTAGGTCCTAAGAAGAAAGAGATTCTGAGCAAGGAGCTCGGCATCTGCTCGTATGGTGACTTGCTGGAATACTATCCTTATAAATATGTAGACCGCACCAAGGTGTTCCACATCAGCGAGCTGACACCGGAAATGCCCTTTGTACAGATAAAGGGAAGGATCCTCAGTTTCGAGGAATTCGACATGGGGAAACGCAACAAACGGGTAGTAGCCCACTTCTCCGACGGATTCGGAGTGGCTGACTTAGTTTGGTTTCGCGGCGCACAATACATCTACAAGACTTACAAGACCGATACCGAATACATTGTTTTCGGCAAGCCAACGCTTTATGGCGGACGTTTCCAGTTTGCTCACCCCGATATCGATGACGCACAGTCGCTGCAACTCTCCGACATGGGCATGCAGCCCTACTATGGCACCACCGAGAAGATGAAAAAGATGGGGCTTACATCGCGCGCCATAGAGAAGATAGCCAAGGCGCTGATAGAGAAGCTTCCTGCCCTGCCAGAAACCCTGCCCGACTTTATCACCCATCGTCTGCACCTTGTCTCACGCGACGAGGCCTTCCGCAACATACATTATCCACACTCTCATCAGGAACTGCAGAAGGCACAGGTGCGGCTGAAGTTTGAGGAGCTGTTCTACGTGCAACTTAATATATTAAGGTATGCGAGCGACCAGCGACGCAAATACCGGGGATACGTGTTCAACCGTGTGGGAGAGATATTCAACAATTTCTATGCGAACAACCTGCCTTTCAGTCTTACCGGAGCACAAAAGCGGGTGATGCATGAGATACGCGCCGACATGTGCAGCGGCAAACAGATGAACAGACTTCTGCAGGGAGATGTAGGATCGGGCAAGACACTCGTGGCACTGATGACCATGCTCATCGCACTCGACAATGGATTCCAGGCCTGCATGATGGCTCCTACCGAAATCTTGGCTGAACAGCATCTGCAAACCATCAGGGAGTTTCTGAAGGGGATGGACATCAGGGTGGAACTGCTGACGGGCATCGTAAAAGGCAAAAAGCGACAGGCCATACTCGACGCATTGGCTTGCGGAGAGGTGCAGATATTGGTGGGAACTCATGCCATCATAGAAGAAACCGTGCAGTTTGCACACTTAGGACTGGCTGTCATCGACGAACAGCATCGCTTCGGTGTGGCACAAAGAGCCAAGCTATGGAGCAAGAGCCTGAATCCGCCGCATGTATTGGTCATGACGGCAACCCCTATACCACGCACCCTTGCCATGACTATATACGGCGACCTGGATGTAAGTGTCATCGACGAACTGCCGCCTGGCAGAAAACCCATACAGACGCTGCATAAGTTCGACACCCAACTGACCTCACTCTATCAGAGCATCAGACGACAGATCAACATGGGGCGACAGGTCTACATCGTATTTCCGCTCATCAAAGAGAGCGAGAAGAGCGATCTGAAAAACCTGGAAGAAGGCTTCGAGACTCTCAAGGAAGCCTTCCCCGACTACAACCTCAGCAAAGTGCACGGCAAGATGAAACCTGCAGAGAAGGAAACCGAGATGGAGAAGTTTGTGAAGGGTGAAACCCAGATACTCGTTGCCACAACCGTCATCGAGGTAGGCGTCAATGTGCCCAACGCCTCGGTCATGGTGATTCTGGATGCGCAGCGATTCGGACTCTCTCAGCTACACCAGCTCAGAGGACGAGTAGGACGAGGAAGCGACCAAAGCTACTGCATCCTGGTAACCAACTACAAGTTGAGCGAGGATACAAGAAAGCGAATCGACATCATGTGCGACACCAATGATGGATTCCGAATAGCCGAAGCCGACCTGAAGCTTAGAGGCCCTGGCGACCTGGAGGGAACGCAGCAAAGCGGAATAGCCTTCGACCTGAAGATAGCCAACATAGCACGCGATGGTCAACTTGTGCAACTGGCAAGACAGGAGGCGCAAGCTGTTATCGAGGCCGATCCGCAATGCAGTCTTCCCCAGTACGCACCACTATGGTCGAGGCTCAGAGAGCTGAAGAAAACCAACATCAACTGGGCTGCCATCAGTTAGCGGCAGCCCCCTCAACCAGACAACACAGGCTATCAACATCAAGTAAAACAGAAGCAAAAATGGCAATAAAAGAACAAACATCTGAAGGAAACCTCTTCCCCGACATGCCCACCACGCCAGCCACTGTGCCTGCCTCCACACCCAAGAAGCGTGGTCGCAAACCACTGGTTCGCGAGCCAGAGCCACGGCCCGACCTGACCAAGGAGGAAATGAGAGAAAAGCTCATAGGCATCAAAGAGATAGAAAGCGTAACAGGCATCAGATACATCCGACTGCACGTCACCGCCAAGATGATCATCGGCATAAGAGAAAGCTCGGGCAAGGAATTTACCATCAATCTCGATGAACTCTATAAAGCCTATACACAGTGCAACCACTTCACAAGTCCGGAGGTAAAGAAGTACATCTTCATGGGACATTCACCTGCCGTAGCTCTGCTCAGATATCTGAAAAATGGATAAATTACAAAAGAACAGCGATATCCAACAAGAGTAAAAAAAAGGAAAAACGAGAAACAGAAAAAATGTTAAATTCAGCTTTTGCCTTTTCATGCAATAATTATGCCAATTCGCCTATATATAAACTGCATTCGAAAGCTATCCGAGTGAAAACGAGCATGTTAAAGACCGAATAATTTATGTTAATCCATTAGGTTATTTGAATTATTTTTGGTATATTTGCAACGTCTATATAACAAAATCGCATCTTAGAGCACTTTGCATTGCGATTTTCCGTACAGAATTCTTATTGTTCTGTATGCTAAACGACCAACCTAAAAGAGTATTAATTTAGAATTATGAGTTTAAAAAGCAAGATAAGTAAAATCTTTGTAGGAGTATTATTGTCCCTCGCTGCCGTGCCCACTCAGGCTCAAGACCTTCTGGCACGTCAGGCACCGGTAGATCATCGAATGAAGTCGCTCGACACTTTAGCCATCTCTCATTATCGCCAGATGGAAGAGCGCGAGAACCCAGCCAGCGAGCTCTATGAAGATTTCTCCAATAAATACGCTCACAAAGCCACATCGCTGCCTGAGCATTTCCGTATAGACCTTCGTCATTTCTGTATGCCTACCCAGAGCCGCGTGGTAACCAGCAACTTCGGTTATCGTGCGCAATTTGGCCGTAGCCACAAGGGTATGGACATCAAAGTATATATCGGCGACACCATACGTGCTGCCTTCTCAGGAAAAGTACGTATCGTAAGATATGAGAGAGGCGGATATGGCAAATACATCGTTATTCGTCACAACAACGGACTGGAGACTATCTACGGTCACCTTTCTGCACAGCTCGTAGAAGAGAACGAGGAGGTAAGAGCCGGCGAAGTGATAGGACTCGGTGGAAATACCGGTCGAAGCACAGGTTCGCACCTCCACTTTGAGACTCGTCTTTGCGGCGTAGCCCTGAACCCTGCCTTGATGTTCGACTTCCGCAACCAGGACGTAGTGGGCGACTACTATGACTTCAACCGCGACACATACGAGCACGAGGGCATTGCAGCCAACTCGGTTCGTGGAAAAGTGGGCAACGGTGGCTACACACGCGAGCAAGTCAACGGAGGCTCTGTGGGCAGATACGAAGCCAGCGCAAGTGGCGAGAAGCTTTACCACAAGGTTAAGTACGGCGAGACTCTCAACTCTATTGCCGAGAAGCGTGGTGTAAGCGTAGAGAAGATCTGCCGCCTCAATGGTTACAAGAAGGACAAGAAGCTTACTCCTGGACAGATTATCAGATATTCATAATTCTGTCATCATCCGACAGACTGCCCGGCATAACATAGCAAAATAAACTTTCATACAATAAATACAAAAGCAGGAGCTCCCCAATAGAAGTTCCTGCTTTTTCGTACACTAAACATTCCATCCAAGGCTATTGGCTATAACTTTTACCGACGACCGAAGGGAGTGATAACTTCTTTAAATTCTAAAACTTCTGAACTTCAGATTGATTGTGTTCTGACTTTTTAAAGTGTGCACAATTAACATAAATATAACAGTTAGCTAACAAAAGGTATTCGCAAATTATTGTAACTTTGCAGGCGACAACGGAATTCAACAATTATTAAATTATGAAATATTTGTATTTAGTTTTATTGCTTTTACCGCTAAAGGTATTAGGGCAGGTAAAATTACAAGATGTTACGATAAGTGGTAAACAACCTAAGTTTGTAAGATTAAAGGGATATTTTCGTAGTTATCAACACAATGATTCTTTGCTTAAATATTACGAGGATGGTATCGTGGAATACTATATCAATCTAAAAAATGAAAAAGTATATTTAAGAAAGTATGGCTGTCGTTATCTAAGAAATGAAGAGCTTATCAGCAAAGATAAGAAAAGGGCCTTTATGCTTAGCGATCAAGCAACATTTCGTCCGTGGCCAGAAGGAACAACTTTTATAGAGGAATGTCGTAAAAAGTATACTATTCAAGATTCTGCTAATATTGGATATATCAAAAAAGACAGTCAAACAATAGGAAGAATAACAACTGATTCTGTCAGTAAATGCTGTACGATAGAAATGGATATGGTGCCTACATATGACAAGCTTTCTCAAAATATATTTGGTTTTTCGCAGGAAATAGTAAGTGACAAATTCACGGAGGCATACCGATTAAGTGATGAGGATTATTATTCCTTTAAAAACTTGATTTTTCAGAAAACTGATCAAAGTTACAATTATTGGCATAAAAAGGATTCTCATAAACAGTTAATTCATGTTGTTACAGAATTGTTTATTACGGAACAAGAATATGTAGATGAAAAGAAGAAAGAATCAGGCATTAATCTGCAACCGCAAGAAGCTACTCAAGCGATAGAAAACTATATATCAGTCCATGGATTGCCACTCCTGTCGCCAGAAGAACAAGCAGAAATGAAGAAACTACAGTTTTATGACCCAGCCAAATTGTAAGAAATAGAGACTATCAACGATTAGACAATAGTTCGTAAATCCATATTGTCAAAAGGAATAATTCCTTCTACAGATATACAAATATGCTTATTGAATTCCATATTTGTAAAAAAGACAATAGATTTAACATAAAAATAACAATTGCCTAACATTCTGTTTGATTCTAAAATACTACTTTTGCAACAGATAAACTAATAACAACAAAAGAGATATAATTATGGTAAAAGATAACAACAAAAATTATTTGGCCATTGCTTTCAAACACCTTTTGACAGCATTGCTGATTGCAATAATTGGCTCTTGGTGTTTTCAATTACTTTACCCTGCAATTGCTGGTATATTTACAAATACAGCTAAAAATGAAATAAATATAATATACTCTCATCTTGTATTTGTAGTATCAATCATTTTATGGTGTTGTTATAAGTTCCCTATTGTCAGACAATTCAAAAAACAACCATTGTCTACACTAACATACTATCCGATTATTGCTGTATTAGCTTTGATTTGCTTTATAATAGTAGGCTCTGTCATAGATATACCTAATTACTATCAGCATGAACTGGAGAGTATAATGCAAGAAAAATTCCTCTGTATATTGACAATGGGAGTTATCCAACCAATTGCAGAAGAATTTCTCTTCAGAGGAGTGTTTCTGAAAGAATTACTCAAATGGAAAAGTAATCCGTGGTGGGCTATAGGTGTATCCGCTATTACTTTTAGCATCATACATTTGAATTTTACCCAGATGATAAGTGCATTGCCATTGGGCATAATTATGGGATGGTTATACTTTAAAACCCAAAGCCTGTGGCCTTCGATTATAATACATATTACGAACAACTCTATATGCTGCATACCGAGCAGCATTGATAGTCTCTCGTTTTTGGATATAATCTGCAACCATCCATTAATAGGCATACTTATCATTGTGCCTTTGAATAGCATACTGATATTTCTCATCATAAGAAAAATAAATTATAAAACAGAAAGATTATGAACAAACTTACAGATTTGACAACTTCCGAAATGAAAAAATTTGCAGGAGGATTTGGCGTAGGTGTTATCGTCGGTTTTGTGGCTGTAGCTGCATTGTATTATGTAATAAAGAATATCAAATGAACAAGGAATATAAAGAAAAAATCCTAAAGACTGGGTTGGAAGGCTTTTTAATAGGTGTTGCTATAGGTGTTGCAGCTGGAATAGTCTATTTTTTCACTCACTAATTGGCTATACAATTCCTTCTTAGGAACAGAATATTTTGTCGTTCTAACGATGAATCTTAAATTAGAAACTTAGTGATTAACCTTTAATGTTACTCAGGTATTTTGACCTGAGTAACTTATTTAATTTTATGCAACTTTTACCTCCTGCTTGGATAGAGAAAACATATTATTATACAAATGACTTTGATTTAAAAAGTAAAATCTTTAAATTATGAAGTATTTAAATTTAGATATTAATCATTATCTTTCTGATAAGGATAAAGGAGAGAAACCGATAGTGATACTTATAAAGGGGGCTGTTATTTATCTTATTTTATTAATAGTCTCTATTCTTGTTATCAGCTATGCACATCATATAGGATGGCCTAAAGAACTTAAGCCAAAGGAAAATATAACAAAAGACACAATACTAATGTTAATAGTAATTGGGCCGATCATAGAAGAAACAATACACAGACTATGGTTGTCATTCCACAAGACAGAAATCATTATCAGTGTAACTTGTATCTCTTTTTTCATTTTAGGAGAATTATATCACATAGACGACAAATATATTAGAATTCTTACAAAGTTAGCAATTGCATTTGTGATGGGATATCTTTTTTACAAGATACCGCAAGCAAGGTATGATAGTATCAAAAGTAATAAATATCTATATAGATCATTCATCTGGTTTTCTATCTTATGGTTTTCCCTAATGCATATAAATAATTACAATGTAGAAATGTATTACTTACCTTATCTCATCATTGCTTGTTTGCCACAATTTAGTGCTGGAATATTGTTTACTTATTTCAGGTTGAACTTGGGAATTTACGCAAGTATATTCGCACACATATTACTGAATGGAGTTACATATATTCTTTTATAGTATAAAAAAGAGAGCGTGTTTCAAGTCCTGATCGTTTTTTCAAATTAACTAAAAACGTAACTACTCAGCATCCATATAGAAGTAACAACTCAGCATCCCCATAGGAGTGCTGAGTTGTTACTTATCTCACTTAATCGGACAATGTTTTTTAAAATAGTAATAAATGATATACGTGAAAAATCCACCTAAGCACGCAGCAGAAATATCTATCCAGTCGATATTTTTAGTAAAAAACGCGTCAACGAATTCAAAGCCTATAAGAATTAACATGGATTCTAATATACTTCCAACAATGGATTGTTGCTTATGAGCACGAAGACATCCCTGTATGTAACACACTCCCATAGGGACTCCTAAAAAACTGGTGTAGCTATCTGAAATATGAAAATCACTTAAATGTCTGGAATAAGCATATGGTCTATATATAAAGTTCAAGAATATACAAAGTAAAAGCAGTACAAGACCAACACATATAAATAAGATTTTTGGCTTTTCTTTGATTTTGTTTACTATATGTAGCATAGGCGGCTTATTGATTATATTAATAGAAACTTTCCTTTGCGCTGAAAGCGCGAAATGCGAAAGGGCTGTACGTGAGTGCTGTCAATTAATAAGTTACATAAACATTGAGGTCTAAAAGACCAGCAATTATGATACATATTGCAATTTCAATGCTCCGAATATTATCGCTTTACATTAGACTGCTCTGAAGCTTTGCCCTTTTAAATGTATAACTTTCAGCCCTCTTTCTTTTCATCAAGTGGCGAGGAACTTGAGTTATAGTAATCAACTGATAGTGTTTTCTATCACCGAACTAACTGTTGCATTTAATAATAAATGAAACTCTGAAAGACTTAGCAAAAGTACAAATAAAATCTGAGAAACTCACTCCAATTGGAGGATTTTTTCGATTTGCAAACAAAATTCCACTAAGCCTAATAGGTTGTGAATTTGAGGATGAAATTGATTTGTAAAAACATGAATATTCAGAATGAAATTTACAGAAGATTAAAGATGCATGAGTTGTTGCTGCATAGCAACACTGGAACACCAGAAGAGTTAGCACAAAAACTACATGTATCCAAGCGACAACTCTACAACCTTGTAGACGAATTCAGAGCAATGGGTGCATCTATAAAATATAGCAGAGAAAGTAAAACATATTATTATACAAATGACAAGAAATGCCATTTTTCAGCCAAGAAAACTTAATTTCGAAGGGAAAAACATTGTTATTTGAAATAAAAACAATATCTTCGCAGTCGGAAATATTTGCAATCATTCCGACCAAAACAAAATCAATATCTATATGCAAGATGCTGTAGTTAACAAGATTAAGAGTAAAATTGCCCATGGCAAGTTTGGAGAGGTTTACTTCGTGTCTTCCTTTCCGCAATATGATGTGGAGTATGTCACAAAACTATTGGCTATCTTTGAGAAGGAAGGTATATCGAATAGAAAAGTCGAAATATGAAAGCGGCTTCGATAGTCAATGAAGCCTATTTCGTAGAGCAATGAAAGCGGCTTCGTAAGCAGTTAAAGCTTACCATCAAGAAAAGTCAACAAAGGGCGTTGTTAATATCTGCCCAAGGCGTTGGGCAACTTTGCCCATAAGGATGGGCAAACTTGCCCAATGCTGTGGGTAAACTTGCCCATCGTATTGGGCAAAGTGCATAGTTGTGGTTTAACGATTTTAGTTGACCACTTTTAGTTTTATTTGTAAGACGAGTTGACTCACTGTATTAGCGTAACAACTCATGACAATAGGGTGCTGAGTAATTACCCCGTGTTTGGTCGCGCAGACTCAACAAATCTACTACGATGTTCACTATACTAACTATCGTGAAGCATACAAGACCCGAGACGAGCACGAGCACTACATATCGCGAATACCGTCCGAGCGCTACGAGCAGAGCGTTCTCCACGCCGAACGAAAAGAGTGGCTGTTCGGCTGGCATGGCGAGCATAACGGCTATGACGCCTCCTCCCAAGATAACTCCAAGCACGAAGGCTGCGAGCATGGCATAGCGGTAGCGTCTGAGGCAGGCTTCTTCGTGCTGCTTCAGATACTCAACGGCGTCGAGGTGTTTCTCGAGTCTGGCAATGAATGCGTCACCATCGTCAAAGGTGGGTCGGGCTGCGAGGAAGAGTTCCTCAAGTGCTTTATCTTTCTTCATACGTTCAATATTGTTTTAAGGTTGTCTCTGCCGCGCGAGAGTTGCTGCTTCACGGCGTTTATGGTGCAGTCGGTGATGTCGGCTATCTCCTTCACCGAGTAGCCGCTCATGTAGAACATCACCACTGCCGAGCGCTCCTTGGGCGAGAGTGTGGCGAGCGCCATGTACAGCTCCTGATGGCGGAAGGCGGAGTCGGCTGACGTTGCTGACGCCACACTGCGCGCTGCGGAGATGTCGTCGAACGTGTGCTTGCTTGCCTTGTGGTTGAGGAAGGTGTTGCGTGCTATCGTGAACAGCCACGCGCGAAACTTGCCCTTGTCTCGATAGGCCGACGAAGAGAGGTAAGCCTTCACCAGCGTCTCCTGAGCTATGTCGTCGGCATCGTCGCGCTTGCCGCAGCAGAGGGCGAGCAGGAAGCCTCGCAACGCCTCCTGCTCACTCTTCACAAGTGCTATGAATTGTTCTCTCGTCATACGTTATTACTCTTGCTTCATGTTCTGCTGCTCTGCCTCCATCTCCTTGGCGAGCATATGGCGGCCTACGAAGTAGCTTATGAGGAAGGCGATGCCGATAGGTATCAGCGCTGCACCTACGATAAGGAGCATATCTGTTCTGATCACTTCGCAGAAGAAGTAGAGCAATATGAACGCTACGCCCATAAGACAGCAGAGGCAGCCGCGCTCAAGTCTGGCGAGCAGCTTCTCCTTGATAAGCTTCTCCGACTTCTTCATGCCTTTCAAGAGGTCTTCTACGTTGAGGTTGGGGTTCTTCTCCAATGCGGCGAGCACTATCTCCTTGCGGTTGCGGTCTGCCGCCATCGCGCTTCTGAAAATGATTGACACGATACATACCGGGAGGGCTACTGCTACTCCTAACGGAACCAAGATTGCTACTAAATCCATATTCTTCTTTCGTTTTTAAATTGTTATACTTGTTGTTTGTTATATCGTTATATGCAGAAGCGGTGCGTTTGTTGCTTCTTGCAGAACCAGTTCATTTATATAACAAGCGGCACGGGCGAAAGGTGACATTGCTGGAACAAAAATAATTGATTTTATTTGAAAACAGCGCTGATTCTTGTAGTAAGGAGTATTGAGAAATTGTTTAACCTTAATTCCGCAACACTATAATTTAAGAGTCCACTTTAGAAAGTACCATCAAAACATAAGGATACTTTTTAAAGTGGACTCAGCTAATTTACGGATTATTCCTTAAATGATGCCGAAGAGACGCAACACGTCATTGAGGTTGGCAACGACGAGAAGGAGCAAGAGGATGGTGAAGCCCGCATACTCAGCATAAGTAAGGAACTTGTCGCCAGGCTTGCGCCCTGTTATCATCTCGTAGAGGAGGAAGAACACGTGTCCGCCATCGAGTGCAGGGATAGGCAGGATGTTCATGAAGGCAAGGATGATGCTCAGGAAGGCTGTCATCAACCAGAAAGCGTGCCAGTCCCACATGGGTGGGAAGAGACTTCCCAGTGCGCCAAAACCGCCCAGACTCTTGGCTCCCTCTTTAGAGAAGACGTATTTCATGTCGCCCACATAACCCGACAAGACATTCCAGCCATACTTGATGCCGGCAGGGAAGCTCTCGAAGAATCCGTAACGGATGTGAGTCACCTTATAGTCGCGTACAATATTGTAGTTGACGAATCCCATGCGGGTGTATCCCACTGAGGCATCGAGCTGAACAGATGTGGTAAGCGTGTCGCCATTGGCTTTCAGCACCGTCAACTGGGCATTGAGGATGGCTGCGCTGTCCTTGGCAGTAGTGGCAGCAGCCAGCTGGTCGTCGATGCGGCCCATCTCGTTGGTGAAGGCATTGAAAGTCTCCACCTTCTGACCGTTGATGCTCAGAATCTTATCGGCAGGAGTAAGACCAATCTTGGCGGCAGGTGTGCCCTTTGCCACACTGTCGATACGAAGAGGCTGATAGATTTCCACAAAACGGGGAGTAGCCTTGAACATGCCCAGCATGTTGATGTCGCCGGGCAACTGCAGGCTCATAGGCTTGCCATTACGGATAATGTCGACTCTGTGGGCAGTAGAGAGCGCACGGAACATGTCGCCATCGTAGGTCTTGAACGCTCCCTCCTCGGTTCCTACCAAGATGTCATGATCCTGGAAACCCAAGGCCTTAGCCTCGCTGTTGAACGCCATGCCCTGCTTCATGTCCTTGGTAGCCACGTAGTCGTCGCCCCAGTGGAAGAGAATCATCGAATAGATGAAGAGCGCCAGCACGAAGTTGACCAGCACACCACCTATCATGATGAGCAGACGCTGCCAGGCTGGCTTGGAGCGGAACTCCCAGGGTTGCTCGGGCTGTTTCATCTGCTCGGTATCGAAACTCTCGTCGATCATACCCGAAATCTTGCAGTAACCGCCTAATGGCAACCAACCCATTCCGTAGGTAGTGTCCGAATTCTTGGGCTTGAACTCGAAGAGATGGAACCAAGGGTCGAAGAAGAGATAGAACTTCTCTACCCTAACTCCGAAGAGCTTGGAGAAGAAAAAGTGACCGCCCTCGTGGAGCAACACCAATATGGAAAGCGCCAACATGAGCTGAAGCGCCTTGATCAAGAATATTTCCATTGTTTTACTTTGAACTGTGAAGGCAGAAAACTGAGACTTTTGTGAGGCTCCTCCCGCCGTTCACCATGATTATGATTGATAAACTTTATTGATAATTCGTGATTGACAGTGTGCACACCTTATTATATATATAGCGTCTCTCACACCTTCATTATATTATGACGCACTCTTCATCAGTTCTGCAGCGATGCGTCGGGCCTCGGCATCGGTCTGCAGATAGACGTCGAGATCGGGCTGACTGTCGAAGGTGGCTTTCGCCATTACCTGCTCTATGATGTCGCCCATCTGCAAGAATCCACACTCGCCACGGCGGAAGCCGGCATTGACCACCTCGTTGGCAGCATTGACGATGCACGACATGTTGCCACCTTTCCTGATAGCCTCGAAGGCCAAGCGCAGACATTTGAACTTCTCGTAGTCGGGCTCAAAGAACTGCAAGTCCTTGGTCTTGAACAAGTCGAGACGGTCGCCCTGCAGAGGCAGGCGCTTGGGGAAGGAGAAGGCATACTGTATGGGCAGACGCATATCGGGCACACCCAACTGAGCCTTCACGGCTCCATCGACAAACTGCACTGCGCTGTGCACGACACTCTGTGGATGGATGAGCACCTCTATCTTGTCGGCAGGAACGCCGAAGAGCCATTTGGCCTCAGTCACCTCGAAACCCTTGTTCATGAGCGAAGCCGAGTCGATGGTGATCTTGGCTCCCATGTCCCATGTAGGATGGCGGAGCGCATCGGCAGCAGTTACCTTAGCCAACTGCTCCATGGTGTGATGGCGGAAAGGTCCGCCCGAGCAGGTGAGCAATATCTTGTCTATCTCGTTGTCGTCCTCGCCCACCAGGCTCTGGAAGATGGCACTGTGCTCGCTGTCGACCGGCAGGATGGGCGCATGATACTGCTGGGCCAAACCGCATATCAGTTCGCCAGCCACGACGAGGGTTTCCTTGTTGGCAAGACAGATCTTCTTGCGGGCCTTGATGGCATGGATTGTCGGCTCAAGTCCTGAGAAGCCCACCATAGAGGCAAGCACCATGTCGATAGGATCGGCCTCCACGATGTCGCAAAGCGCCTGAGCACCGGCATAGACTTTGATGTCTGGCTCATCGCTCAACAGTTTTTTCAACTCGTCATAATGTGCCTCGTTGGCTATCACCACGGCAGCAGGTTTGAACTTACGAGCCTGCTGTGCCAGCTCCTTCACACGGTTGTTGGCTGTAAGACAGTACACCTCATACAAGTCGCTGTGCTGCTCTATCACGTCGAGCGCCTGTGTGCCGATGCTTCCCGTGGAGCCAAGGATACATATTTGTTGTTTCTTCATTTTCTCTTATCTTGTTCTAATTTGCAAGCCTTCGCAACAGGGCTTTTTTATTTTCCCAACAGGGAAAAATCTTCTGCCCAGTCAGAAAGTTTATTCGCCAAGGCTAACGGATAACATATCTGCTTTGTAGCTTTTCGCAGCCATTTAATCCAACTCGAGGATTCCCTCGGGCAACTGCATCTTGATGACACGCTGCCCGGCATCCACCTCGTGAATGAAGTCGTTGCTGGCAGGAATCAGCAGTTCCTTTCCCGCAGGTGTCGTTATCTCGAAGAGCAAGTTGATAGTGCTGTCGTCCACATGGTCGATCGTGCCTATCACCAGACCGGTAGTGGCATCAACAAGCTGGAAGCCGATAATTTCCGCCCACGACATATTCTCCTCATCGCTGTCGGAGAGATGACGGGGAAAGAACACCTCGCAGCCCGTATAGGCACGCACCTGTTCCTGCGTATCGATGTCCTCGAACTTCACCAACACATTCTCGTCGTTCTTAAACCGGTATTCCTCTATATAGAAAGGCACCAGGATGCCGTCGATGTCGAGAATGAGATAATCGGCATCCACACGGTCGAACACATCGTCGGTAATGGCAAAGGTGATTTCTCCCTTCACGCCGTGGGGCTTTCCCAACTTGCCTATCTTATAAACGTCGTCTCGTCTTATCATATCGCATAGAATCTTTGAAAATCATGATCAGTAAAGCCATTGAATTCTTCACTCTTCACTTACTCAATCCGTGACACGCGTAATCTTGGCTCCGAGCTGATTGAGTCGGAACTCTATGTCCTCGTAGCCACGGTCGATCTGTGCGATATTCTCAATGCGGCTTGTACCGTTGGCACTCATCGCAGCAATGAGCAGGGCAATACCGGCACGGATATCAGGACTTGTCATTCTGCCGGCACGGAGTCGGATCTTATGGTCGTGGCCCACCACCACAGCACGGTGCGGGTCGCAGAGAATAATCTGTGCACCCATATCGATGAGCTTGTCGACGAAGAACAGTCGGCTCTCGAACATCTTCTGATGGAAGAGCACGCTGCCACGTGCCTGTGTCGCCACAACGAGGAGAACCGACAGGAGGTCGGGGGTAAGTCCTGGCCATGGGGCATCGGCAAGCGTCATGATGGTTCCATCGATAAAGGAATCTATGACGTAGTGCTTCTGTTCAGGAATAAAGAGGTCGTCGCCCTCAATTTTTATCTTCACACCCAGTCGGCGGAAAGCCTCGGGAATGATTCCCAGGTTGCGGACCGACACGTCCTTGATGCGTACACCGGCTCCACACATGGCAGCCATACCGATGAACGAGCCCACCTCGATCATATCGGGCAGGATGCGATGCTCGGCTCCGTGAAGCGACTTCACGCCCACGATAGTAAGAAGGTTGCTGCCTATGCCGCTGATCTGAGCGCCCATGGCGTTGAGCAGATGGCAGAGCTGCTGGATATAAGGCTCGCAGGCTGCATTATAGATGGTGGTGGTTCCCTCGGCAAGCACCGAAGCCATGATGATGTTGGCAGTACCCGTAACCGAAGCCTCATCGAGCAACATATAGCAGCCCTTCAGTTTCCTGGCTTCTATCTGATAGACATTGCGCTCGTCGTCGTGCACGAACTTGGCACCCAGACACTTGAATCCCAGGAAGTGGGTGTCGAGACGACGGCGGCCTATCTTGTCGCCACCCGGCTTGGCGATGGTTGCCTTGCCACAGCGTCCCAACAGCGGACCAATCATCAGCACGCTTCCACGCAGCGAGGAGCACTTAGCCACAAACTCCAGGCTGTCGAGATAGTCGAGCTTCAGCTCGTCGCTCTGGAATGTATAGTCGTTGCGACTGTTCTGAGTTACCTTCACGCCTATCTCCCTGAGCAACTTGATGAGGTTGTTCACGTCGAGGATGTCTGGCACATTCTTGATGCGCACAGGCTCGTCGGTAAGGATAGTAGTGCAAATCACTTCGAGTGCCTCGTTCTTGGCACCCTGCGGAATGATGGTTCCTGTGAGCGGATGACCGCCTTCTATGATAAATGACTCCATAGACTATTCTTTGGGGGTTATGAATGATAAGGGGAATATAAGTTACTTGTTCTTTTTCTTGCCATTGCGTCCTTGCGACTGCTCACGGTCTACAATTCTCTCAAACTTGAAAGTGTCCAAGTCGAGCTGAATCTTTCCGTCGGTAAAGCGGGCCAGGTCGGAAGCCACCTTCTCGCCGTCGCTCGAACCATGGCTCCACTGCATCAGGTTGCGATGCATCTGGTTGGCAGTGAGTTTCACCAGTTCGTCGCGCTCCCTGCCAGGCTCCATGGTCTTCAGTATCTCGAAAGCCTCAAAGAGCATGGCACCATAGTGGCGCACGGGAATCTTCTTCATCGGATAAGGCATGGGCTCAGGCTTCTGGGCCATCTGCGAGGCGCTTGTCACATCGAAAGGATAGTCGATGTCGAGCTGGAAACGGCTCATGATGGCGAGCTGATCCCAGAGCTTGCGCTCATGGCCCTCCACATTCTTGCTCTCGGGGAACATTCGGTCCATGATGGCAATGATGGCCCTGGCGCATCGCTGACGCTCCTCACGGTCGGGCAGGCCGACTGCATAGTCAACCATCTGCTGTATCTCTCGTCCATACTCAGGCAGCACGATCTGCTCTCGCTGGGTGTTATAGTCTAATCCGTCTATGTTCATTAATATATATAATAATAGGTGTAAATATCAAATAAGTTTCTTAGGCATCTTGGCCACGAAGTCCTTCAGATAGAAAGGCACGAAGTAAGCCACATCCTCAAACTTGCCTTCCACGAAGCGCTTCTCGGCCAATGGCGCCATATTCTTTGCCAGCGGCTCGATGTCCTTCACGAGATGGGCGTTGGGATGATTGATAACTTCCATACACTTGGCTGCTCCGTTTCCGAAGAAATAGACAGCACCACGGTCGAGATACTCCTTGTAGGTTTCTGCGTCCACAATGTCGGCCTGTATAGGGCGCACCTCGCGGAGGGCACGGTCGAAGACCTGCGCATACACTTCCATTCGGCGGGCGTCGAGCATAGGCACAATGAGCGCATCTTCCTCGGCAGGATGCTCGCCAAGGAGCACGGGCACAGCCAGCAACTCGAGTGTAGGCACGGCGATGAGCTTTGCGCCACGGCCATAACAAAGGCCCTTGGCCATACTCACTCCTATGCGAAGACCCGTGTAAGAACCAGGACCGCAACTTACTGCCACAGCCTCGAGCGGAATATTGCGGGAATCAATGTAACTGATAGCCTCATCGACGAACACGCCCAACTTAACTGCATGGTTGGGACCGCTGTGATCTTCCTTGTTGAAAATCACGGCTCCATTATCACTAACTGCCACCGAGCACACGTCGGTACTCGTCTCAATACTTAAAATACAAGCCATAAAAATAAATATATTCTTAAATAAGGTGCAAATTTACGCTTTTTCTCGCATTTTTTTGTACTTTTGCAGAAATTTAACGTGAAGAATATATGATACAGTCAATGACAGGCTTCGGAAAAGCTACCGTAGCCTACAAAGAAAAGAAGATCAACGTAGAGGTTAAGTCGCTGAACAGCAAGGCTCTCGACCTCTCTACACGTATTACTCCTCTGTATAGAGAGAAGGAAATGGAGATACGTCAGTTCATCGCCAAGAATCTGGAAAGAGGCAAGATTGATTTCTCTATCTGGATAGAAAAGGACGTTGTGGCTGACGCCACGCCCATCAACATGGCGCTGGTGGAGAACTATTACCAGCAAATCAAGAAGATTTCGGCACAGACAGGCATTCCTGAGCCTGCCGACTGGTATGCTACGCTGTTGCGCCTGCCCGACGTGACGACCAAGACCGATGTGGAAGAACTGACCGACGAGGAATGGAAGGCTGCACAGCAAGCCATCGACGAGGCTGTGAACCACCTCATCGAGTTCCGCCGCCAGGAGGGAGCTGCACTGCAGAAGAAGTTCACCGAGAAAGTGGACAACATCCAGGCATTGCTTGCCAGCATAGAGCCTTACGAGAAATCGCGCGTAGAGAAGATCAAGACCAACATCGTGAACGGACTGCAGCAGATTCCTAATGTCGAATACGACAAGAACAGACTGGAGCAGGAACTGATCTACTACATCGAGAAACTCGACATCAGCGAGGAGAAGCAGCGACTCAGCAATCACCTGAAGTACTTCCGCGAGACAATGAACGAGGAAGGACACGGCGTGGGCAAGAAGCTGGGCTTCATCGCACAGGAAATGGGACGCGAAATCAACACCACTGGCTCGAAGAGCAACCAGGCTGAGATGCAGAACATCGTGGTGAAAATGAAGGACGAGCTGGAGCAGATCAAGGAACAAGTGCTCAATGCTCTGTAATAGAGTGAAGAATTCTATGGCTTTACTTATCATAAAGTTCAAAGTATAATATTCAAAGCAAAATGAAGAATGGACTGTTAATATTCAGCGCCCCATCGGGCAGCGGAAAAAGCACCATCGTAAACTGGCTGATGAAGGAACACCCCGAACTGAAACTGGCTTTCTCCATCAGCTGCACATCGCGTGCACCACGTGGAACCGAACAGAACGGAGTGGAATACTTCTTCCTCACACCCGAGGAATTCAAAGCCAAGATAGAAGCCGACGAATTCCTGGAATACGAGGAAGTGTACCAAGACAGATTCTACGGCACGCTGAAATCGCAAGTGGAAAACCAGCTTGAGGCTGGCGACTCTGTAGTCTTCGATGTAGACGTGAAAGGAGGCGTCAACATCAAGAAGTTCTATGGCGGGCGCGCCCTCAGCATCTTCGTACAGCCACCATCGGTAGAAGAGCTTCGCCGCCGTCTGAACGGTCGTGGCACCGATGCTCCCGAAGTTATCGAACAGCGACTGGCAAAGGCTAACTACGAGCTGACCTTCGCTCCACAGTTCGACCACATCGTGGTGAACGACAACCTGGAGAAGGCTGAACAGGAAGTTTACAAGCTCGTTTCCGACTTTCTGAATCAAGAGTAAGACAAGCCGGGCTGAGGTTTCAAGGAAAAGTCCGGGTCGAGTCGTCGGATAAGGCAGGAATTAGTCATTGAAGTTTCGCAAGTGGTTCAAGTACGGGCTGAAGGCCCAGAAGCTCCTATAAGCAGCACGCCCTGGGCTAAGAGCTTCTGCCCCTTCAGGGCGTGTGGAACATACTTGCGAAAGTAGAGTTGGTCATAATAGACGACCGAGCTTGGTCATAATAGACGACCGGGCTTGGCCATAATAGACGACCGGACAAAGCCGTCACAGATGCCTCAAGTCAAACATAAAACAAGAGCGAAAGATGCAAAAGAAGAAAGTGGGTATATTCGGCGGGAGTTTCAACCCCATACACACAGGGCACATCGCCCTTGCCAAGAGCCTCTGCCAGCAGGCAGGGCTGGATGAAGTGTGGCTGATGGTTTCGCCCATGAACCCATTCAAGAAAGAAGCCACCGACCTGCTGACAGACAAACTGCGGCTCGAGATGGCAGAACAAGCCATTGCCGACGAGCCAAAACTCAAGGCATGCGACTATGAGTTCCACATGCCCAAGCCTTCCTACACCTGGCACACGCTGCAGGCGCTGAGCCAAGACTTCCCCCACGTCAGCTTCACCCTCCTCATAGGAGGCGACAACTGGGCTTCCTTCGACAAATGGTTTCACCACGAAGACATCCTGAGCCACTACCCCATCGTCGTCTATCCGCGAAAAGGGTGCGACATAGGAAAAGTGCCATCGGGCGTAACCATAGTGGAAACGCCTCTGCTCAACATCAGCAGCACCGAGATCCGTCAACGCATCAAGGAAGGCAAAAGCATACACGGCATGGTGCCCGACTGCATAGAGCCACTGGCCATGCAATACTACTCCAACCAACACCCCTAACAAGAGCAACAACAAATGAACTGGAAAACAAAGACCAAGAGTTTTCTGAAGTTAGCCTTCGCCCCCATCCGCGGCAACGCCAACTTCTTCATCTTTATGT
This sequence comes from Segatella intestinalis, assembly GCF_029348455.1. Lineage (NCBI taxonomy): Bacteria > Pseudomonadati > Bacteroidota > Bacteroidia > Bacteroidales > Prevotellaceae > Segatella > Segatella intestinalis. The sequence continues at coordinate 186,077 of NZ_JARJVV010000001.1, read as the reverse complement.
ATCTGCTCGGCATTATCTGTGCCGTAGTGACAACTCCACGCTGGGGAGTCGTGTACGACAACCTGGCGCTGGAACTGTTTGTCGACGTCTACGTGGTTTGTGCCCTGCTGATGCTCGTGCCCAAGAAGCGGAAGATACGCTTCTGCGTAAGGAGCCTGCTGTACATTATATTATATGTCACAGCGCTTGCCGACACCTACTGCTTCGTCAACTTCGGCTCCACGCTCAACCCCTCGATGCTGATGCTCGTGGGTGAGACCAATCCCGACGAGGCAAGCAACTTCATATCAGCCTGCCTCTCGCCTACCGTCATCTTCAGCGCCGTAGGATGGATTCTGCTGCTCATCCTCGTACAGGCCTTTGTAGCAGCCTTCCGCAAGCCCATCATCAAGAGTCTGGGCTTTGCCGTCACCTTCATCGAGCTGCTGTCGCTCAAGAAGAGATGGAACTGGGTGATGCGCGTTACCCGTGCCACACCCTACGCCCTGACCGTGATAGGCATCATCATCTTCATAACAGGAGCCTGCACCTCTTGGCACAACAAGATGGCGACATTCAAGCTCTTCGGAGGCAAGAACATAGGCGAAGTGGAGCACGAGCTCACCAACAAGGGACACGCCGAACTCTATATTCCTATCAACCGACTGGCTTTCAGCATCTACGCCAACAAGCTGGCCGCCAAACAGATCACACAGCTCATACATGCCGCCAAAGACGTACGGGTAGACAGTTGCAGCTACCGCTCGTCGAACATCGTGCTCATCATAGGCGAGAGCTACGGCCGACATCACTCCCAGCAGTATGGCTACTTCATGAAGACGACACCACGCCAGGCAGCGCTCGAAAAGTCGCGCAAGCTCACCAAGTTTACCGATGTCGTGACTTGTTGGAACCTCACCAGCTTCGTCTTCAAGAACGTCTTCTCGACACACGTTGTAGGCGAGAAAGGCGACTGGTGCGACTATCCGCTCTTCCCCGAACTCTTCCGCAAGGCAGGCTATCAAGTCACCTTCATCACCAACGAGTTCCTGCCACAGGCCAAGGAAGCAGTCTACGACTTCAGCGGAGGCTTCTTCCTCAACAACCCAGAGCTCAGCAAGCTGCAGTTTGACAACCGCAACACCGAGCTTCATCCGCTCGACGACGGACTGCTCGACGACTACGACAACCACCTGAAACAAAAGCAGGGCGAGCACAACCTCATCATCTTCCACCTCATGGGTCAGCACGTAGACTACAAGTCGCGCTACCGCAAGGAGCAAACCGAGTTCTGGGCAGGCAACTACGAGGACAAGCGCCCCGAGCTGAACGCCAAGCAACGCAAGATGTTGAGCCACTACGACAATGCCACCCTCTACAACGACTCCATCGTGGCACAGATAGTGAAGCGATTCGAGAAGGAAGACGCCATCATCATCTACATGCCCGACCACGGAGAAGAATGCTACGAGGAGAACCGAGGCTTTATCTGCCGCAACCATTCGGCAGCCATCGACTGGCCCCTTGCCCACTACGAGTTCGAGATTCCCTTCTGGATTTACTGCTCGCGCAAATATATACGCAAGCATCGCGACATCTACAAGCAGATACGCAAGGCCAAGGACCGACGCTACATGACCGACGCCCTGCCCCATCTGCTGCTCTATCTGGCTGGTATCGAAACGCCAACCTATCAGGCCAAATACAACATCCTCAGCCCTGAGTACGACGAGATGCGGCCACGCATCCTGAAAAACTCTGCCGACTACGACAAGCTGAGAGATGAACATATAGCAAAAGAGAAGAAAGCTAACGAGAAGAAGAAAGGAAAATAAGATTATGAGTACACCCACACTAAACCGAACAGAGTGCAACGCCCTGAGAGGACTTGCCATCATCGGCATCTTTCTGCACAACTACTGCCACTGGCTGGGCCCCATCGTCAAGGAGAACGAATACCAGTACATACAGCGCAACGTAGACTGGCTGCACCAGGTAATGGCGTCGCCCGACGGCTGGCTGCCCATGCATCTGCTGTCATTCTTCGGACATTATGGAGTGCCCGTATTTCTCTTCCTCAGCGCCTACGGACTGGTGCTGAAATACGAGTCTGGTCCACGCCTCACACAGGGCGCAGAGCGATTCAGCATCACAGGCCGTCACCTGCCCAATCTGGGTGAAGGACTGCGATTCGTACGCTATCACTACCTCAAGCTCTTCAAGATGATGATTGTGGGGTTCGTCGCATTTACCATGCTCGACTACCTCACTCCCGGGCCTCATCACTATCAGTCGCTCGACATCATCGCCATGCTGGGCATGTTCAACAACGTATTGCCCAATCCCGACCGCATCATCTGGCCCGGTCCATTCTGGTTCTTCGGTCTGATGATGCAGCTCTACATCATTTACCGCCTCTTCATCTACCGTCGCCACTGGGCTTTCACCGTAGTGCTGATGGTGGTCTGCCTGGCGCTTCAACTGTGTCTCTCGCCCGACGGTGAGGCGATGAACCGCTATCGCTACAACTTCATGGGCGGCATGTTGCCATTCGGCATCGGCATTCTTTATGCCCGCTATGGCGAGAAGATTCTCATGACTTTCCATCACAACACAACCAACGCCTTTGGCATTATCTTCTGCGGAGCCATCATCTACAGTCTCAGCGGAAGCATGTTGGGCTGGACCTTCGTGCCTCTCTTCGTCTGCCTGTTCTGCGTTCTGGTAGCAAAGGTGCTGAGCGGAGTGAAATGGCTGCAGGGAGCATACAGATTTCTCGACTGGATGGGCGGAATATCGGCAGCACTCTTCGTCTGCCATCCTATCACCCGCAAGATATTCATCCCCATCAGCCGTTGGGGCGACATGTACGCCGGACTGCTGCTCTACATCATATCGAGCATCTGCTTAGCATGGCTCTTCTCTGAGCTGATGAAGAAGATTCCGAGCCCAAAGATGAAGTAAGCTGAAGTAAAGAGTGTGAGTTTCGAAAGTGAAGACAATTCAACCCCTTTCATTATGATAAAAATCAAAGATATAGAACTTGCCAATATAAGCCGATTCAGAGGCGAACTGATGGGAGCCGCCATGCTTTTCATCATCCTCTTTCATGTGGCGCTGCCCCGCGAGGATGCTTTCTTCGGGCTTCGTCGCATGGGCAATGTGGGAGTAGACATGTTTCTCTTCCTCAGCGGTATAGGTCTGTGGTTCTCGTGGACCAAGAATCCTGACGTGCGCCACTTCTTCGTGCGCCGTTATCTGCGCATCTATCCCGCCTGGCTCATCATAGCCTGCCTGTTCTACATTCCGCGTTTTGAGGGAGGAGACCTCTGGGCATGGGTCGACCTCGTGGGCGACATCAGCATCAACTGGGATTTCTGGCTTCACGACGAGTTGAACTTCTGGTACATTCCCGCCACCATGATGCTCTATCTCTTTGCACCAGGCTACATGGAGCTTATCAAGCGCCACCCCATCTATCGCTGGTTGCCTGTGGTCATGATCATGTGGTGCATCCTTGTGCAGTATGTCACTCCCATCCACCATGCCGTAGGCCATCTGGAGATTTTCTGGAGCCGCGTGCCAATCTTCTTCATCGGCATCAACATGGGCGAGATGGTAAGACAACGGCAAAGCCTCGACGGCACCAGCATCTGGATGATATGGATCATGTTTCTGATGACGCTCACCTCGAGCATCTTCCTCGAACAAGAACGCCACGGCATGTTTCCTCTCTTCTTAGAGCGCATGCTCTATATTCCCCTTACCATTACGAGCATTCTGCTGCTCAACCGTATCTTCCGCCGCACTCCCCAATGGTTCAACCGAGGCTTCATCTTTGTAGGAGCGCTGAGCTTAGAGGCTTACCTCATCCACATTCACTTCGTGCTCCACTACATAGAGAAATATCACTGGGGCTACTGGCCCACCTTCCTCGTCTGCATAGCCATCACGCTTCCTGCAGCCTGGCTTCTCAGCAAGACAGCAGGATGGATCAGCCGACAAATATCCAAGATTATCAAATACTGAGAATATTGAGAATACTCAACTTTCGCAGGGGGAAGTTCAAGAGAATATTAAAGAAAACAGAGAATCATGAAAAAAATAGATTATAGAATGAACGAAAGCCGGGGCTTCTCTGCGCTGATGCGACTCATACGCCCCAAACAATGGATCAAGAACGGATTCGTCTTTGTACCGCTGTTCTTTGGCGGAGCTTTGTTTAACACCGACGCTCTTCTGGCTGGTGTCATCACTTTCTTTGCCTATAGCTTTGCCGCATCGAGTATCTATTGCTTCAACGACATTTTCGATGCAGAAGCCGACAGGCGCCATCCCGTAAAGTGCCACCGACCCATTGCCTCGGGAACCGTTTCTGTCAAGGCGGCGTATTGTCTGATGATTCTGATGCTCATCCTTTCTATCGTCATCAGCGCTGCACTCGATTCATGGAAGGCCATGGGAATCATCCTTTTCTATTGGCTGCTCAATCTCTGCTATTGCGCCAAACTAAAGCAATACGCCATCATCGACGTCTGTATCGTTGCCTTCGGCTTTGTGCTTCGCCTGTTGGCAGGCGGTGTGGCCACCGATATTGCTCTGAGCAAGTGGATTGTGCTGATGACTTTCCTCATCACGCTCTTCATGAGTTTTGCCAAGCGACGCGACGATGTGCTGAGAATGGAGAAGACGGGCGAGGCGCCACGCAAGAATACGAGCCGCTACAACCTTACCTTCATCAACCAGGCCATCACCATCACTGCCTCGGTAACGCTTGTGTGCTACATCATGTACACGGTAAGTCCGGAGGTGATAGAGCATTTCAACACCGAGCATCTCTATCTCACAAGTGTCTTCGTGCTGGTGGGATTGCTGCGCTACATACAGATAGCTGTGGTAGACCAACAGAGCGGCGACCCAACCCGTATCATGCTCCACGACCACATCACACAGTTCATCATCCTGGCCTGGCTCCTCTCATTCCTGATTATTATATACATTATATAATATGGAGGAAAAAGAAAGAATATATTGTTTCGACTTCGACGGAACACTCACCACCAAGGACACGCTCCTGGAGATTATCCGTTACAAAGCTGGCACATGGCGCCTGCTGTGGGGCTTTCTGCTCTACAGCCCCATCCTGGTGTTGATGAAACTTCACCTCTATCCCAACTGGAAAGCGAAGCAGCTCATCTTCACCCATTTCTTCGGCGGCATGAGCACACGCACCTTCAATCTGCTGTGCCAGGACTTCGCCAAAGAACGCAGCAACCTTCTTCGTCCTGATATGATTGCCCTTGTCGGCCGGGCCGTCGAGGACAAAAAGAAAGTCTTCATAGTGAGTGCCAGCATCGACAACTGGGTTCGCCCCTTCTTCGCCACACAGGGCATTGGGGAAGTCGAGGTGTTGGGAACAAAAGTAGAAGAGAAAGACGGCTGTCTGACCGGGCGCTTCAGCACAGCCAACTGTTATGGCGCAGAGAAAGTAAGACGTATCAGCAAGGCTCTCTCATCGAAATCAGATGAAGAAAAGCCATCAGGCGAAGCAAAAAAGCCGGCTCTCTCCTTCGACCGAAGCCGTTACCACATTACCGCCTACGGCGACAGTCGTGGCGACAAGGAAATGCTTGCCTTTGCCGACGAAGGGCATTTGGTAAACAGCCATAAAAGCGAATAGTTGCAGAAAGATTTGCGGGATAAAGGGAAAATGATTAATTTTGCATGCTAATCATTAACAAAGACATGAACATCAAGCAAAGAATACAGCAGATGGACGACTTGAAACGCGAGAAGTTGGGCGAGGTGGTAAGGTTTGGCATCGTAGGTGTGGCAGCCACCATCCTGCAGTACGTCATCTATCTCGTCATGATTCCCAGCCTTGCCTGGGGTCTTCCCCAGTTAGGCGGCAACGACCATGTTCTGGCCACCACGGCCAACACCATTGCCTATATCGCCAGTTTCGTGTTCAATTTCATTGCCAGCACACGCTACACCTTCCGTGTCAAGGCCAATGCCAAGCGAGGAGCCGGCTTTACGTTCTCTCACATCATCAACTACACCCTGCAGACGGTCTGTCTGAATCTCTTCGTGGGCATGGGACTGACCAAGCAGATAGCCATGTTGCCCACACTCTGTGTCTGCATTCCCGTCAACTTCCTCTTAGTAAGATTCTTCCTGAAGAAGTGAAGGATGAAGATCTGTCTTCCCCAACAAGCAAGAAAATCAAAAGCAAACATCATGATAAAAAAAGCTTTCGAGATATTCAAGATCAAGCGCGAGGAGAGATGGCAGGCTCTCGTGGCACTGCTCCTGTTCATCGTGCTCAATGCGCTGACCATCATCAAGTACAATAGCCAGTTCACACAGCTCAGCGACAACTATCACAAACTCTTTGTCAAAACCTTCCATGTGGCAGGTTTCGACCCGCTTACCTATGCTGTCGTTTCCTGTTGGGACACAGAGTACAACGTGTATCGCCATCCTCTGCTGGCTTTCTTTATGTACATTCCCAACCTGATCAACCAGGCACTCATTGCCCTTACAGGCATCAACTGCGTGCAGTACATCGTGGCCATTATCCTCGTGTTCTGCGCCTTCTATTCGTTCATCTTCCTCTACCGCATCTTCCGCGAAGTGATAGGCTTGAAGAGCTGCGACGCCACCCTGCTGTCGGCTTTCTACTTCTCCTTTGCCTATGTGATGGTTTCGGCCATGGTGCCCGACCATTTCATCTTGTCGATGATGCTGCTGCTCATGACACTCTACATCAGCGGCATCTGCATGCAGAAAGGACGCCGGCTCACCACCTGGCAGACCGTAGTGCTCTTTGTGCTTACAGCAGGCGTATCGCTCAACAACGGACTAAAGACATTCCTCGCAGCCCTGTTTACCAACGGCCGGAAATTCTTCCGTCCCAAGTATCTGCTCTTGGGCATCATCCTGCCAGCCGCCCTGATGTGGGCTGTGGCACGTGTGGAATACCGCACCTTTGTATGGCCCAAGGAGATGGCACGCCACGAGATGAGAATGAAGAAGAGCGAAGAGGCCAAGCAGCTGATTTACAAGCAGTATCGCGATACGGCACAGGTGAAAGACTCGGCACAGGTAGAGGCTGCCGTGAAAGCCATCATACAGAAGAAGGCACAGGCGAAGTACGTGAGAGACCATAAGCAGATATGGAACAGAAACACGGGCAAGCCCATTGCCAAAGGCGAGTTTATGGGCTGGACCGACATCACGACCTCGCGCACAGAGACGGCTTTGGAAAACCTCTTTGGCGAAGCCATCCAGCTGCATCGCCAGCACCTGTTGGAGGACGTGCTGCGAAGCCGTCCTGTCATCGTGGGCTACGACTCGGCCATCAACTACATCGTAGAGGGCATCATTCTGCTGCTCTTCGCTTTGGGCATTTTCTTCGGCGTGCGCTCCAAGTTCTTCTGTCTGTCGATGCTTTTCTTCCTCTTCGACATTGCCCTGCACATCGGTTTGGGATTCGGCATCAACGAGATTTACATCATGACGGCACACTACATGTTCTTTGTGCCCATCGCCATCGCCTTCTTCCTGCACCACCTGCGAGGAAAGAGCCTCTCGCTCTGCCGTTCTGTCCTGATAGGACTCACTTTCTATCTCATCACTTACAACGGAGCGCTGCTCTTCCGCTATATGCTTAGTTAAGGAGTTAACTCCTCAGCGACCGAAGGAAGCGATAACTCCTTTAACTCCCCAGCGGAACTCCTCCATGACGTAAAAGAGAAACAATATATTAAGCAACAAATATGAACCATATTTTCAAGATAAGAAAAGAAGAGAAGTGGGCAGTCATCGTGGCGCTCCTTGTATTCGCAGCACTCAACACACTCATGGTGTGCTATCACTTCACGCCCTTTACCAAGGGCGGAAACTACATAGGCTACTGGAGTCTCTTCACCCGATACTATCAGCTGTCGGGCTTCGACGTGTTCACCTATCTCACCGTGTCGAAGTGGAACGCCTACTACACCGAGTTCCGTCATCCGTTGCTGCCATTTCTCTGGTATCCGTTCTATCTGCTCAACTACTGGCAGATGCAGCTCACGGGCAAGAACATCGCCATCATCCTCGTGGCTGTGGTGATGACGATTCTCTCCACCTACTCGTTTGTCTTCATCCGCCGCACCTTCCGTGAGATACTGCAGCTTGACAAACTCGACTCCAACCTGCTGTCGGCCCTTTTCTTCTCCTTTGCCTACATCATGCTCTCCAGCTTCGTGCCCGACCATTTCGGTCTGTCGATGTTCATGCTCACCCTCACATTCTATGTGGCAGGCAAGCACATCGTGAACCGTGAGAAGATGCCGGCCTGGCAGACAGCCACGCTCTTCGTCTTCACGGCAGGCATCACCATCACCAACGGAGCCAAGGTGTTCCTCTCTGCCCTCTTTGCCAACGGCAAGGACATCTTCAGATGGCGCCACCTGCTGATGGGCATCGTCATTCCCTCGCTGTTCATCATCGCAGCAGCCATCTGGCAGAACGAGGCTTTCATCATTCCTCACCGCCAGGAAGGACTCCGCATTCTGCATGCACGCGAACAGCGCGACAGCGTGTTCAAGGCACAGGTGGAAGCCGACCAGAAGCGCAAACGCGAGATTCACGGAACCGCCATCAAGGAGAAAGGCATCCTCTCTTGGGCCGACCTCAGCGTGTCGCGTCCACAGTCGCTGGTAGAGAATGTCTTTGGCGAATCGCTCATCCTTCACAAAGATCATCTGCTGCAGGACGTCGGCACCCGTCGCCCCATTTTTGTACGTTACCGCACGCCTCTGCCCTATGTTCTCGAAGCCATCCTCGTGGTGCTCTTTGCCGCAGGTCTGTGGATGGGACGCAGGTCGAAGTTCCTGTGGATGATAGGTGCATGGGTGGCGTTCGACGCATTCATACACTTAGGATTGGGCTTCGGCCTCAACGAGGTGTACATCATGACAGCCCACTGGGCTTTCATCATCCCCATCGCCATAGGCTATCTGCTCAAAGGTCTCAGCGCCAGAAACCAGTCGCATCTGCGCCTCATCGTCATGGTGCTTGCTGTATTCCTATTCTTCTACAACGGGCTGCTCATTGCCCAGTATCTATTGTAAATTACTTCACCCATCCAAACCTTTCACCATCATGCCCACAGTATCCATCCTCGTCCCCATCTACGGTGTAGAGAAATACATAGAACAATGTGCCGAGACTCTGTTCCAGCAGTCTTTTGCCGACATAGAGTATGTGTTTGTAAACGACTGTACCAAGGACAGAAGTGTGGAAATACTGCAACAGACTATCGACAGGTTTCCTGAGCGAAAGTCACAGGTGATGCTGATTCAGCACGAGCACAACAAGGGTTTGGGAGGCGCACGCCATACAGCTTTCGCTGCCTCGCGGGGTCGATACATCATGCATGTGGACAGCGACGATCTTCTGCCACTCGATGCAGTGGAAAAGCTGGTAAAAGCTGCCGAGAAGAGCGGTGCCGACATCGTAGACGGAGGCTTTGCCGACTGGGAGAACGGACAAGCCACTCTGTTTCATCCTGCCGCCCATGACAGCCATCGCACCTATCAGCGCAAACTGCTCTGCCAGAACATCACCTCCAACCGCATCTGGGGAAGAATCTATCGCAGGGATCTGCTCGAAAACCACGGCATATACAGCGTCGAGGGCATAGACTACAGCGAGGACTACGCCGTGGTGGCACGAGTCATGTACTTTGCCAAGCGCTATTTCATCGACGATGTGGTGTACTATTATCGCAAAGACAACATCACCTCCTACACCCACGACATCTCGGAGAAAAACCTCACCTCGCACTTCAAGGCCTGCCAGCTTGTGGCTTCGTTCATCGAGCAGCATGACAACAAGGGTATTTACCGCACAGCCACCGACATCGGCATGGTGAATGCCTATCGCGTAGCAGCCGAACAGCATCTGCCTCTCGAAAAGGTAGACAGCATCTGCACCTATCGCGTCACCCATCCCGTCTGCCGCCTCTGTATCGCCCTGCTGCGCCGTGGCTGGAAGGTGAAACACGTAAATCTCTTGTATCTGTTGTTCAGAAGAATTTATAATTTACAGATATTCAGAAGATAGAGAAGTTAAGAAAAGTTTGGGAGAAAGTTAAGGGAATGTTGGGAGGAAGTGAGTGAATTGTTTCTTCTCACTTATCAAATTCTCCGTTCCAAATCACGGAACGGACATTCCAAATCACAGAACGGCCATTCCGAATCACGGAACGGACATTCCAAACTACGGAACGGAGATTTCTGCACACTATTTTTTCTTTTTCTTCATGAATGTGAGACATTCTTCGAGTATCTTGACGCGAAGAAGCTTCATGACTGCAAAATAGAGCGAAGAAGCCAGGATGATTCTTACCAGCAAGAGCAGGTAGATGTTCGACAGCCAGCAGGTGAGATAATAAGTTGCCACCATACAGCCTGCCGCACAAAACAGGAAGGGAAGTGTGTCGAGACAGACATCCCTGAAGCGCAAGCCTGTGATGTGTCTGATGGCGCCCTGCCACACCAGCAGCCACAATATCATAAAGGCTGTGTAAGCCACAACCATCCAGTAGATGCCGTAGCTGTGACAGCAAAGCACCAACGCCAGCAATCCTACCACCTGCCCCAGATTGCACCACATGTAAACATCCGAGCGTCCGTTGCTGATGGCGAGGTTCTGATAGAGTGTGTACAGCGGAACGAAGGCTCCGCTCACGCTGAGAATCTGCAGCAGGGGCACACTCGCTATCCACTTGTCGCTGATGGTGATGAGGATGAACTCGTGCGAGACCAGTGCCAGTCCGAACATCAGCGGGAAGGAGAGAAAGGAGGTGAAGCGGAACATCTTGCGAAACACCTGCTGTTCCTTGCCCCGGTCGTCTTTCACCGACGAGAGCACGGGCTGCGCTATCTGCCCCACCGTGTTGGAGATAAACGAATTGGCCTTGGTGTTCCAGTTGTAAGCCTGCGAGTAGTTGCCCACATCGTCAATAGGATAGAAACGACCGAAGATAAAGGTCAGCACATTGTTGCTCACAGTATTGATGATATTGGTGATGAGCAGCTTCACGCTGAAGGCGAACATCTGCCTCACCGGTCCGAAGTCGATATGCAGCTGTGGCCGCCAGCCTGTGTAATAGAATCTGCCAAAGTTGAGCACCGTAATAAAAATTACCTGCTGCCATGCGAGGCTCCAGTAGGCCATGCCGCTGAAGGCGAGGCACACGCCCACCACATTCGATGATATGAGCGCCACGAAGCTCACGATGGCTATCTCCTTGTTCATCATATTCTTGGTCATGTAGGCATTCTGCACGATGCCAAACGAGGAGATGAAAAAAGCCAGAAACACGAAGCGCGACAGCCATACAAGGCAGGGCTGATGAAAAAAAGCCGCTATCAGCGGAGCGCTGAAGAAGAGCACCACATAGAGCGCAAAACTCACGATGACATTGAACCAAAACACCGAGTTGTAGTCGCGGTCGGTGGGATGTTTCAGGTTGACCAAAGCCTGCGTGAATCCGCTGCTCTGCAGGTTGCCAGCAATGAGTGTAAAGATGGTGAGTATGCCGATGATTCCATAGTCGGCAGGCGAGAGCAAGCGTGCCAGGAAGATGCCGAACAAGATGTTGAGCACCTGTGTGGAGCCACTGTTCATAGCTCCCCAAAACAATCCTTTAGCCGTTTTCTCCTTTAATGTTTCTGCCATTTTTCCGTTTTTATTCAAATTTCGCAAGTCAAGGAGTTAGGGGAGTTAAGAAGTTATCGCTCCCCATGGTCGCTGAGGAGTTAAGACAACAGCATTTTTACTTGGCTTTCAAACAATAAGACATTTGTCTTAACTCCTTGACTTCTTAACTCCTTTAACTCCTTGAAATACGATTGTTCTGTTTTATTTTCTGCAAAATTAGCACTATTTGTTTGAAGTTCAAAACATTTTGCTTATTTTTGTCGTATGAAACGAATATTCCATATCATATCCCACTTCGACATGGGCGGAGCCGAGCGCGTGGCACTCAACATTGCTCTGTCCGAGAATCCCGACTTCGAGTATCATATTGTCGAGGTCGTGAGAGGCCGTTCGCCCTTCACACGGCAGTTTATCGGCGAGATGAAAGCGGCTCACATCGCCTTCCACCGCTCACCCGTTCCCACAGTGCCGTTTCACTACCTCTTCGAGAAGACGGCAGCGCTGCTGTTTCCGTTGTGGTTTGTATTCCTCTTCCTGAAGTATCGTCCTACAGTCGTCCACTGCCACAGCGAGATTCCCGAATGGGCGGTCTATCGGTTTTTCCATCTCTTTCCCCGTCTCGCCCGCCATTGCCGCGTAGTGCGCACCATTCACAACACGTCGCTGTGGCACGGCATGCAGAAGACGGGCAGCAAGGTGGAAGCTTGGCTGCAGTCGAAGAATGCCAACATCGCCATCTCCACCTCGGTGCTCGATACTTATCAGAAAGCTTACCACGCCCTGCCACCTATTATATATAATGGCATTGCGCCCTGCCAGGAGCGGAAGACGTATCCCGGGCTTATGGAGGGAAAGGTCAACATCCTCTTTGCCGGACGCATGGAGGAGCAGAAAGGCATCAGCCATCTGGCCGACATCGTGGAGAGACTAAGCTGCAACGACCGCTACTTCTTCCACATCTTCGGCAACGGCAGACTCAAGGACATGCTCATCCACAGAATAGGCGATGCGCCCAATGCCAGCATCCATCCGCCACTCTTCGGCCTGTCGGCTTATCTCGGTTCGTTCGACTATCTGCTCATGCCTTCAGAACACGAGGGTCTGGCGCTGCTGTCCATCGAGGCAAGCATGGAGGGCACGCCCGTCATCATCAATGATGCCAAGGGGCTCTCCGACACGCTGCCCGCCGACTGGCCGCTCAAGGTGGAGCACAACGACATCGATGCCTACATGCGCCTCTTCACCCATACCATTCCTCAAGGCGAGAGAGCTCTCTGGGCTGAACAAGCCCGAAAGTATGCCATGAGCCACTTTTCGCTGCAACAGATGCAAGAGGCTTACGAAAGAGTTTACCGGGGAGAAGATTGAGGATTTATCCGCTGTTTCTGGAGTTAAATTAGTTTCGGCAACAAAATTACGCATTTTCTTTGGGATAGCCTTCGATTTTAGAAATAAAAAATCATTCTCTTCGCTTAATCAGTTTTTTTATTTAACTTTGCAGAAGATTGACTGCACTCGGCAATTTGAAAACAAGTTTTCATTGCGCTCGTTTGTACAATCTTTGCAAAAGATTAACCAGTAACCCTATAAAACATGAACAGAATTTATCGACTGATTTTCATTCTCTGTGCCTTCTGCGGAATAGCTCAGGCACAACCCGAACGCCCCAAGCTCGTGGTGGGCATTGTGATCGACCAGATGAGATGGGACTATCTCTATCGTTATTATGCCCGCTATGGTGAAGGCGGATTCAAGCGAATGCTCGGCGAAGGCTTCAGCGTAGAAAACTGCCAGATACCTTACATCCCATCCGTCACTGCCATCGGACACTCTTGCGTCTGGACAGGCTCCGTGCCCTCAATACACGGCATTGCCGGCAACGCCTTTGTGAAAGACGGAAAGATTGTCAACTGCGTGGGCGACAACACAGTGAAACCTGTAGGCTCCGATGGAAAGGCAGGCTACATGTCGCCACGCAATCTGTGGGTGACAACCATCGGCGACGAGCTGCGCCTTGCCACCAACAACCGCTCCAAGGTCGTTGGCGTGGCGCTGAAAGACCGCGCCGCCATCCTTCCTGCCGGACATCATGCCAACGGTGCCTATTGGTTCGACGACAAGGCAGGACGATTCATCACCAGCACCTTCTATATGGACAAACTGCCCGAGTGGGTCAACAAGTTCAACAAGCGTAAGCTGGCAGAGAAATATCTCTCACAGAAGTGGGAAACCCTCTACCCCATCGACACCTATCAGCAGAGCACAGCCGACGCCAACAACTACGAGAATGGCATCGTCGACGGCGAGAAGGCACAGTTGCCTCTCGACCTCGCTGCTCTCTACAGGAAGCATGGCTACAAGATCATCCGCAACACACCCTTCGGCTGCAACCTCACCTTCGATATTGCCAAGGCTGCCATCGAGGGCGAGAACTTAGGCAAAAACACCGACACCGACCTGCTCACCATCAGCTGCTCGAGCACCGACTACATCGGCCATCAGGTGGGAGTCAACGCCGTTGAGACCGAAGACTGCTATCTGCGCCTCGACCAGGCGCTTGCCGACTTCTTCGCCTATCTCGACAAGACCATCGGCAAGGGCAACTATCTCACCTTCCTCACTGCCGACCATGGTGCTGTCAACAATGCCGCCTTCCTGCAAGACCAGCGCATACCTGCCGGCATCTGGAACGGGAAATCTATGGTCAAGGAACTTAACCAGGAGCTCAAGGCTAAGTTCAACACCGACAAAGACCTCGTGATGACAATCATGAACTATCAGGTGTTCTTTCACACCGCCGCCATCGAGGAGGCTGGTCTCGACTATGCTGCCGTGAAGCAGGTGGTAGTCAACCGTCTGAAGAAAGAGAAGATTGTGCACTATGCCTTCGACATGGAGAAGACCTCGACCGAAAGCATTCCCGAGCAGTTGAAGTTCCGTGCCATCAACGGCTACAACCGCGAGCGCAGCGGAGGCGTGCAGATTGTTCTGAAGCCTGCCCATTATGAGTACGATGTAGCGAAGGGCACCAGCCACGGCGCTTGGAATCCTTACGACATCCACATTCCTTTGGTCTTCATGGGATGGCACATTCAGCATGGTGCCACTACCCAGCCTCACTACATGACCGACATTGCCGCCACCGTAAGTGCCCTGCTCCACATCCAGGCACCCAACGGCTGCATCGGAACACCTATATTCTAATGGAATTTCAGAAATAAGTTTTATAAAGTATCAAGGGGTTAAGACGTTAGAATGTCATAGCTTCTTACAACATCCTGACTGAGTCATTTTGTTCATAGTCGATTTTCAGTCAGGATTTGTTTTTCTCTAATTTTTGATAAAACAAAAAAATCTTGATAATATTTTCTGTTATCAAGACTCATCATCATCATTGATGATTTTCAGATAGTCATCGTAGCCGATAAATCTGCCGCCCATGGAACGGAGATGCGAAGTCTCGAGTTGGCAGTCGATGAGTTTCATTCCCTTACGCTGCATGAAACGGGCCAGATAGATGAGCGCCAGCTTGGAGGCTGAGGGAACGAGGGAGAACATACTCTCGCCAATAAACACAGGGCCGATGGTGACGCCATAGAGTCCGCCCACGAGCTGATCGGTAGCGTCGTCCCACACTTCTACACTCGAGGCAAAGCCCTGACGATGAAGCTCCGTATAAGCCTTGATCATATCGTCGCCCAGCCAGGCTCCATCCTGCTCGATGCGCAGTTTGCTGCACTGTGCGATGACGTCGTCGAACGCCTCATTGATGCTGTAGCTGTACTGGTCTTTGTTGATGAGCGTGCGCATGGAGTGGCTCACGTGTATCTCTTCGGGGAAGATGACGAAACGCTGCATAGGACAATACCACAGAATATCAGGCTGGTCGCGAAAACTGTACCAGGGGAAGATGCCGTGGCAGTAAGCCAGCAGCAGGCGGTCGATACTTAAATCGCCGCCCACAGCAAAGAGTCCGTCCTCATCGCCTGAGCGTGGGTCGGGAAACGTGGGATAAGGCGTTGACTCGTCTATTTGAAATATCATTGTTCTTTTTTTGAGTATTAATTGCAAATGGAGAGTTAGAGAAGTTAACATCTTAACTATATCACCAGTTCCTTGCCTTCGAGCTTAACCACAGCCTTTCCACCCTTCTTCAGCTTGCCGAAGAGAAGAGCCTTCATGAGCACAGGCTTGAGGCGGTTGCCGATGACACGATCCATCTCGCGGGCACCATACTCCTTGGTGAATCCCCACTTTAGGAGCTGCTCTCGCGCCTGAGGTGTAAGCTCGATACAGACGCCCTTGGCGCTGAGTTTGTCGGCGAGTTGGGCAAGCTTCTTGTCGAGGATAAGCTCTGCCATGTGCCTGTCCATATCGTGGAACACCACAGTGTCGGAAAGACGGTTGATGAACTCGGGGCGGAAGGTTTTCTTCACCTGTGCGAGCATCGCCTGACCACGACTCACATTGCCTGCGAAACCGATGTTGGCCTGCGAGGCATACTGAGCTCCGGCATTAGAGGTCATGATGAGGATGACGTTGCGGAAGTCAGCCTTCTGACCCTTGTTGTCGGTAAGTCGGGCATAGTCCATCACCTGGAGCAGGATGTTGTAGATGTCGCTGTGTGCCTTCTCTATCTCGTCGAGCAGAAGCACGCAGTTGGGCGTTTTGCGGATAGCGTCGGTGAGCTGTCCACCGTCCTCGTAGCCCACATAGCCTGCCGGCGAGCCAATGAGTTTGGCAACGGCATGCTTCTCGGTGTATTCGGACATATCGAAGCGCACCAGCTCGATGCCCAACTCGCGGGCGAGGACGCGTGCCACCTCGGTCTTGCCCACTCCCGTAGGTCCTACGAAGAGAAGCGACGCCATAGGCTTGTCGTCGTCGATGAGTCCTGCCTTCGCCATCATCACGGCTTCCACCACCTTGTCGACGGCTGTGTCCTGACCATAGATCTTGTCGAGCATTCGTTGGCGCAGCGATGCCAGGGCAGAGTTGTCTTCGTCCTTGATGGCGGCAGCGTCTATCTTGCACACCTTGGTGAGAATCTGCTGAATGACGGCCTTGGTGACATAAGAGCGCTGGCGGTTGGCAGGATGCACCTCAAGATAGGCGCCGGCCTCATCCATGAGGTCGATGGCCTTGTCGGGCAGGAAGCGGTTGCTGATGTACTTGTCGCTGGCCCGCACCGCATATTCGAGGGCGTCCTTGCGATAGGTGACACCATGATAGATATTGTACTTATGCTGCAGCCCCTCGAGAATCTTGATGGCTTCGTCGACGGAAGGCTCCTTGATGTCGATCTGCTGGAAACGGCGCACGATGCCCTTGCTCTTCGCCATGTAGCGGTTGTACTCCTCGTAGGTGGTGGAACCAATGAAGCGGATGTCGCCAGCCTCGAGATACTGCTTGAGCATGTTGGAGGCATCAGGTCCGCCATCCGATCCTCTTCCGGCTCCTATCATGTTGTGAATCTCGTCGATATAGATGATGACATTGCCCTCCTTGGCAGCTCCGTCCATCACCATCTTGATGCGTTTCTCGAAGTCGCCACGATACTGCGATCCGGCAAGCATCTGTCCGATGTCCATGCCGTAGATGCGGGCTCCCTTGAGGCGGTCGGGCACCTGATTCTCGTTGATGAGTTTGGCAAGTCCGAAGACGAGGGCTGTCTTTCCCACACCAGGCTCGCCCACGTGCAGCGGATTGTTTTTCTCGGCACGGCAGAGCACCTGTATGGTGCGGTCGAGTTCTTTCTCGCGGCCGATGAGCGGATTGTGCTGGTCTACCTTGTCGGAGATGCAGGTGACGAGCTTATGCCAGTCGGAGGGATGGCGTTTTCCGGTCTGCCAGCCTTCAGGGTCGTCATACTCATCGTTGTCGATGCCGTCGTCTTCATCGTTGTCATCGTCGTCATCATACCAGAAGTCGCCGTCATCACCGTCTTCGTCGTCATCATCGAAGTCGGAACTTCCGCTTTCTATAAATGCCCTCATCTCGTTCATCAACTCTTCATCACTGAGGCCGCCTTCACTCTCGTTCGCCAACAGGGGAGAGAATTTGCTAAGCTCTTTCATTTCCGGATCTTCCTCATCGGGAAACTTTTCACCTACGAGTCGGGTGAACTTCTCGCCCTGCTCACCGATGTACTTGTCGATGAGAAAGGGAGCCTCTGTGTAGGGAAGAGTCAGCATGGCTGTGAGGAAATGAGTCACATTGAGCTTAACACCTGCTCCGCCAGCCAGGTTGACCAGATAGGCAGAGCTGTGCATCGCCTTGAAAAGCACCGAAGGCTCGGGCTTCACATGAGAGAATTCTTTGGGAATGCGCTCCTGCTGCTTAAGCCACGCATCGAGTTCCTGACGCATGGACTTTTGGTCAATCTTCATCCGGCGCATGATACGGACAACCTCGGGATGGTCGATGATGCTCAACAGCAGATGCTCGGGCATGAGAAACTCGTGATGGTATGAGACTACATTGTCCATTGCCTTGCAAAAGAAGAAGGACATGGATTGGGTAAGTCCTGGGAATAATTCCATAGCTATACTTATTTTTTACTCAACTTTGCAAAATCAATTTTTCACACAGGCTCAATGGTAAATTCGAGAGGATACTTTGCCTTGTCTATCTTCCTCCTCGCCTTCTCCACCTTGCTCTTTGCCACGTCATAGCTGTAGATGCCTACCGAGGCTTTCCCCTCACGATGGGCCTTGAGCATGATGGCATTGGATTCCTCGGCGGCCTTGAAGAAGCATGTGTACAGAATGTCGACGACAAATTCCATCGGTGTGACGTCGTCGTTGTGTAGAAGTACCTGATAACGTTTAGGCTTCTTGATCTCAAGATCCTGACGTTCTTTTACTGCTGTTTGTCCTTGTGCCATAATTCAAATGCGTTTGTTTTGTTGCTAAGAGAGAATGAGTCTTCTTGATAGTTTTACTCTGCGTAGGCATGAGTGATTTCCACCACATACACATCGTGGAAGCCGCCCTTGGCGCCATACCACTGCAGAAGGTCTTTGTCGATAAACTTTTCTGCCGACATACTGTCCTTATAGAGTTTTCTGCACTCCAAGGTGAGTCGGGCCTGTTCGAAACCGATACTGCCACCCTCCAAGACGACGGGCTTGAGTCCTGTGGCCTCACACTTGTCGAGGTCGCGTCCGCTCTTTGAACCGCAGAAATTGTATATTTTGCGTGCTTCCTCGCTATGCCCCAAGAAAGAGAGTGTCATGGTGTCGTTGGCCTCTATGAGCTCGTGTGTGAAGCGCTCGGGACGAATGAACACCACTGCCACGGGCTTGTTCCACAGCCAGCCCAGGCAACCCCAGGAAGCTGTCATCATGTTGAACTTATCCTTGTTGCCTGCAGCCACAAGAATCCACTCCTTCCCTATCGTCTCAAAAACATTGTCGTTGATTTGCTTAATGTCTATCTGTTTCATATCTATATTATATTTAATAAGGTGAAACTCACCTTTATGTTGTGTCATTAGCAGAGCCTTCACATTTGCGAAAGTTGAGTGCAAAGATACCGCAAGCGAGCGCAATGAAAGCTTGCTTTCAAATTGCCGAGCGCAGGATATCTTATGCAAAGATAATAAAAAACTGCGTATAATTGTAAGGAATAGGATTTTTTACAAGATTTTTTTACTTCTATAACTTCTGAAGTTCAGTAAAAAATCTCACACTCAGGGATGAAAATAAATTCCCAATCTCTTCGCTTAATCAGATTTTTGCAGTACCTTTGCAAGCCGAAAGCCCATGGCAAAACAGCCAAAGGCTTATTTTTTAATCTTTTTATACATTCATTTTTAATGTACAAATCAATTTTTAACAAGCACAACAGCCTGAAGTTCAACCACTTCTCCAACAAGGGCTATGCTCTTTTCTCCGTTTTGGGAAAAGAGGTGCTCGTGGGCGCACTCAGCGTTGCCACACTCAGCCATGCCAAGGCTGAAGGCATCAGCACAGAGGGTGTAAAGGCCGACTCTACCCTGTATAAGGGAGGAAAGGCTTACGAGCTCGACGCGGTGAACGTTACCGGCTCACGTGCTCCAATGACTGTTGAGCAGTCACCAAAGATTGTGTCTGTCATTACCCGCGACGATATTCATCGTGCGGCTGCGCAGACCATCAATGATGTTTTGAAATTAGCTACTGGCGTGGATGTCCGTCAGCGCGGTGGCTTTGGTGTACAGACGGATATCTCCATCAATGGTGGAACCTTCGACCAGATTACCATTCTCCTGAATGGCGTCAACATCTCCAATCCACAGACGGGTCACAATGCTTCCGACTTCCCTGTTGCACTTGCCGACATCGATCACATCGAAGTGCTCGAGGGTGCTGCTTCTCGCATTTTCGGAACATCAGCCTTCAATGGCGCCATCAACATCGTGACTCGAAAAGCGCAAAACGATGGAGTGGCAGCACTTGTAGAGGGTGGATCGTTTGGCAGCTTTGCTACACAGGGGCGCCTACAGTCTTCATTCACCACAGGTAAGTGGACACACGCCTACTCTGCCAGCGGTGGCTACAAGCGCTCGGATGGTGGCACTGAAAACAGCGACTTTGAGAAAGGACAAGCCTTCGGACAAGTCAACCTGAGCTACAACCAACGCTTCGATATCAACGCACAGGTGGGATATGCCCAACAGAGCTACGGCGCCAACACATTCTACAGCGCCAAGTTCAACAACCAGTATGAGAAGACCGACCACGCCATGGCGTCGCTCAACCTCAACCTGCACAACCCACACCAGACGTGGCAAATCGCTCCACAGTTCTATTACAACAACTTCAAGGACCACTATCAGCTGACACGCGGCAAAGCGGGGGCTGCAGCGGGCGAGAACTACCACGACCTGGATGTATATGGAGGCGGACTAAATGCCAATATAGCATGGATGTTAGGTAAGACAGCCGTAGCGTTCGATATCAGCAAGGAGCGTATCTACTCTACTGCCCTCGGCGAGCCACTGGCAGAAGAAGACTATAAGAACATTCACGGAACCGACCGTCAATATACGCGTAAGGGCGAGCGAACCAATACCAACATCATGCTGGAGCACAACTTCATCTTTGGCGGATTCACACTCTCGGCAGGTGTCCTCGCCAATAAGAACACAGGACTTGACAACGACTTCCGTTTCTATCCAGGTATAGACATGAGCTATAGACCTGACGACAACTGGAAGTTCTTTGCTTCCTGGAACAAGGCGCTGCGTATGCCTACCTACACCGATCTATATATCAGTAATGTGGTGCAACAAGGCGACATCACACTAAGCCCTGAGAAGAACTCCACCTTCAAGATAGGTGCACAGTACCGACAGAAGGGGTTGGCTGCAACTGTAAGCGGGTTCTACGCTCACGGCACCAACATGATAGATTGGGTGCAGACCTCGGAAACAGAACTCGCCGACAGCAAATATCACGTGATGAACATCGGAAAGCTCAACAACATGGGCTATAACCTCGATGCTACTATCTACATGAGAGAGCTCATACACAACTGCTTCATCACACGCATCAAGGTGGGATATGCCTATATCTACCAGGATCATAAAACCGATGCCGACATTCTCAAGTCGCTCTATGCCTTGGAATATCTCAAGCACAAAGCTGTCTTCGGCTTGGATCATCAGATATGGAAAAAACTTTCTGCTTCATGGGCGGTGCGCTGGCAACAACGCATGAATGGTTACTCTCCCTACACCAAAGTGGATTGCAAGCTCATGTGGGACGAGAAGAAATATAGCATCTACGTGAAGGCCGACAACATCACTTGCCATCGCTACTACGACCTCGCTGGCGTGAAGCAGCCAGGACTGTGGATCATGGCTGGTGCCAGTGTCAACCTCGGTTGGTAATAAACTGGCAATATAATAAAAACGAGCCTTGAAGCGAACTTTTCATCAGTTACTTCAAGGCTCGTTCCTTTTTTAGTCGGAGTTCGTATAATTCTACCTACTTTTATTCCGGTTTCAGATATTTTCCGTTCACTTTTATCGGTTCGAGATGGATTCCCACATGGGTATCTGCGCCGAAGTGCTGCTTCAGTTTTGTTTCTATATGAGTAGCATGCTCATGCGCCTCATAAAGCGAAAGAGAACCTGGCATGCGGACATGCATCTCGATGGCAATCTTGTTTCCGATGCGACGGGTACGCAGGTTATGAATCTCTTCCACTCCCTGCTCTTCGTTCGCAATCTTCAGAATTTCATCTTCCTCCATTTCCGGAAGACTGGCATCCGTCAGTTCTTTCACAGACTGCATCACCAGTCCCCAGGCGGCCTTGATGATGAAGGCACTCACGATAATGGCAGCCAGCGGATCGAGCACCGCCCACTTTTCTCCCAGGATAATGGCACCGCCTATACCGAACATCGTTCCGATACTTGATAAAGCATCGCTGCGATGATGCCAGGCATTCGCCACAACTGCCTCGGAATGATATTTCTTTCCGGCTTTTACCGTAAACTGATAAGCCCACTCCTTCATCACGATACTTACTATGGCAGCAATCAAGGCTACAACGCCCGGCTGCCGCAATGTCTCGCCGCAGATGGCACGATAGGTCTTGGTAACACCAGAATAACAGATCATCACACCCACCACGAAGAGCGAAATGCCGATGATGGCAGTGGCAAGCGTCTCGTATTTGCCATGCCCATAATCATGGTCTTTATCCTTCGGCTTATTGCCCAGTTTTACGAATACCAGTACCACCACATCGGTAGCGAAATCCGTGAGCGAATGGATGGCATCGGCTATCATGGCGGCAGAATGCCCCAAGATGCCTGCGGCAAACTTCAGCACGAGCAATAGCACATTGATGATGCTGCCAGCTATTGTTACCTTGTAAACTTCTCTCAATCTCTGTTTCTCATCCATCATAACATTCATGTTTTTGTATAATTGGGCGGCAAAGATAGCTTATTTTTGTGAAAACGGAAAAGATAAGAGATTAAAAAAGATAAAAAAATCATGTATTATCTGAGTTACCTACTCGTTCAGGTCTCTCGGCTTGCCTGCCAGGCTCTGGTCTGCAATCTGTTTCTGGTCCTTGGCAAGATAATGCTTGCTGCTGTCGATGGCAATGAACACGCCGTCGCTTATGCCTCTGACTCCCTTCTGTGGGGCAAAGGTTACGATGCGGCTGTCGAACTCGCCGATATAGTCGAGACAGCCTGTGGCAGCATCCATCCACCACACATTTTTCCTATCGCCCGACACCTTGCCAAGGTCTATCTTCATGGGCACACAGTTGTAGTTGTACACCATCAGGTAATCCTTGCCACGGGTGGCAAGCAGACGGTTGTAGCGTTCGCCATTCCTGCCCACAATGATGCTCTGGTCGGGCACCCGCTCGAAATAAGGCATGGTGAGCATCAGGTTCTTGAGATGCTTCATCTGATTGAAGCCAGGGTCATCAAGAGCCTGATACCAAGTTTTCTCCGAGCCGCTGATGCCATAACTCGTGGGATAACCAGGCTTCAGCATCTGCATGATGGCGTTATGACCATAGGTGTGACCACAAGAGCCGGCAAAAACACTCCAATAGGCATAGCGACGCACATCGTAGTCTTGCCAGCGCTCTTCACAAGGGTCGTGTAGTCCTTTGGGGATATCCTCATAGCTGGGCTCTGCATCGAGCACAGGCTTCATAGGCTTATAGGCCCAGGTGGAGTCAACATACATCCAGTTGTCCTCCTCAGTATTGTCGGGAATGGGATAGTCCTTGTTGCCCATGCGCTGTCCATACTTGCGGTGTCCGCTCTGAAAGGCATGGAAGTCTATCCACCCCGCCTTGCTCCACCATTTGGCAGACGTATAGCGTCCACGGGGATGATACGTCATTAGGTGGTTGTGGTCGATGCTCTTGATGGAGCTTGCCAACGACTCCCACACCTCGGGATGAATATCACCCTGTATGTCGCCACCCATCACCCAGATGATGTTGGGCGAGTCCTTGTATCGGTTGGCCAGGAAACTGCCGTAAGCCTTGGCTTGGCGTGCATTGATATTACCTGCCTTCACCTGTGAGCCCCATATAGTCACCATACCGATATAGATACCATTCTGTTCGGCCAGTTTGATGATATAATCCATGTGATCCCAATAGCTGTACACACCATCGGGATCGGCCTTCGTCAAGTCCCATCCAGCTGGCAGCGAGGGCTGTCCGTAGATGTTGTAGGCAGGGGTTCCGTTCATCACCTGCACCAAGACAGTGTTGAAGCCTGCCGCACGGCATTTCTGAAGGTAATACTGTGCTTCCGAACGGTCGAGACGTTCGGGCAACAGCCAGCCCGTATCGCCCAAAAGGAAGAACGGCTGTCCGTTCTCAAACTGCAGATAGCGATGATCAGCAGACACCATCAGTCTACCATGACTCCAGGGCTTTACATGGGTTGCGGCATGGACTGTGGCAGTGAGTAGGCAGACCACAGTCATGATGGTCAAGGTCTTGAATGTTTTCTTCATTGTTTTTGTAGCTTTAAGTCTTCTTAGACTTATAACGCAAAAAAAGGCTGGTTATTGTGATTCTGCGTGCGTAGATTTCTTGCGGACTGCCATCATGATGCAGACGAGCAAGACGAGGAAGGCAACAAGAATGCTCAACATCTGGGTTGTCGAGATAAAATCACGAAGGAAACTCTTATCTTTTGAAGATGCTACGAACCACAAACCAGGCATGAACAAAGAGCGTAGTGAGCAGCCCGTAATGGGTGCGCATCACCTCGAAACGCTCGCGAAGAGAAGCACGATGGTTCTGCACCGACATACCTCCATCGAGATAATGGGTGATGACAGCACCCACATTGCGCAATGGCAGGTGAAGCCTTGCAGACTCTTTCATCACACGTATGCACCAGTCTACATCGGCAGAGAAACGATAATCGAGGTTGTAATGGATGCCTTTTGCCAAGTCGGTACGGGCATAGAATGACTGATGGCAAACCAACATACCCCAACGAAACGAACGCCAAGACAGGTGAGCAGGTGGCTGCAAACGTCGATGATGCAGAAAGCGCCCTGTTGCATCTACAATGTCGGTATCGCCATAGAGCACACCAGGAAGCACTTCACCTTCACCCACACAACCTGCAACATACTCCAATGTTTCGGCAGATGGAAACACGTCGCCTGCATTGAGAAACACTAAATAGTCGCCCGTGGCACGGTCTATCGACTTGTTCATCGCATCGTAGAGTCCTCGGTCGGGCTCCGACACGACAACGATGTCGTGGGCATTCTCGCCCTTGCTTATCTTGTGCTGGTAGGCTCTTACCATGGACAGGGTCTTGTCGGAAGAGCCTCCGTCCATGATGATGTGCTCGATGTTGCAATAGGTTTGTTTCTTTACGCTGTCGAGGGTTCGCTGCAGCACCCGTTCTGCGTTATAGGTACAGGTAATGATGGTGAATTTGATCATATATGGTAGTTTTTATAGGCCATCGCCTGATTGTAGACTTCGATGTACTTGAGTGCCACGACGTGCTGCGAATAGCTGGACGACACCTTGTGCAGACAGTTGCTGCGCACCTCGTCGGCATCGGCTTCGAAGAGCACCCAGTGGATTCCTTCCGCCAGATCGGCTGCATCACGATAGTTGGCCACATAACCGTTCTTGCGATGATCTATCATCTCGGGAATGCCGCCTACCTTGAAACCTACGCTGGGCACGCCGCAAGCCATCGCCTCCATGATGGTATTGGGCAGATTCTCGGAAAGCGAGGGAAGCACAAAGACATCTGCCGAACGATAAATATCGGCGATGCGACGGTCGTCGCTCACGTATCCCAACGAGATGGACGGGAAGGGCAACTTGCCCTCCAGTTCCTCGCTATGGCCGCCAAGGATGGCGACACAGGTATTGTCGCGCATCTCGGGATATTTGTCTGCCAGCTGCTGGCAGGCTTCCATAAGATAATTCATGCCCTTGTAGGGATTGGTGGCTCGCTGGGCTATGAAGAGGATGATGCGCTTGTCGGCTGGCAGGATGGCACGGGTGCGGGCTTCCTGACGATCGGCTGGACAATATACTCGGGAGTCGATGGGATTGGGGATGCTTACCACTTTCTGCCCGGAGAGAAGCAGACTCGACTTCGCCTCGCCTGCCAGCCACTTGCTGCAAGCCACAAAGAGGATGTTGTTCTGCCTGTAGAGATTCTGCTTGCGGCGCCACACCTTGGCTGCCAAATCGCCACAAAAGCTTCCCGAAGGCAGATACTTGCACTTAGTGCAACCGCTGCGGAACTTGTTGCACCCCATGGTGAGATGGCACAGCGAGGTGGCTGGCCACATGTCGTGCATAGTCCACACCACGGGCTTTCCGCTCTTGAGTATCTTGCGGATAGAACCCAATGAGAGCATACCCTGATTGATCCAGTGCAGATGGATGATGTCGGCCTCCCTGAACTCAGGCAAGCCCGTTATGTCGTAACCCGAATTGGCGATGTCGATGTCGAAGAGATGAAGCTTGGAGAAGCGCATGTGCCAGAAGATACACCAACGCTCCCACAGGAAATGCCACTGTCCGAAGATGGAACGGGGCATTTGAGCCACTGTGATCGACTCTGTCTCCTTATCGCGCACCAACATCTTGGCCTTAACTCCATTGTTGTTAAGAGCATCCATCAGACGGTTGGCTGCTACTGCGGCGCCACCGGTCTGCTCGCTTGTATTTACTATGAGTACTCGCATCGTTTGCTTGTTTTAATATTCGACTGCATGCTTGCCCGGCTCGACACGGCAGGACGTATGCAATCTTACACATGTGCAAAGATAATGCTATTTGGGGAAAACACAAAACAAAAGACACTACAAAATGATAAGTGTCACTAAAAAAAACACGCTGCAACTCTCAACGAGCTGCAGCGTATCATTATGTTTAACTTTAATTTTTCTAATCCAAAGGCAATCTCACGATCCCCTTTGTTATCTGTTAAACAATCTACCTTAAAACCTAATAACTAAAAACCTAAATCTATTACTACTAACCTAAACAATCTATTAACCTTTTGACGATGCAAAGATACAACATTTTTTGCTATATCACCAAACATTTTGAAAGGAAAATGATAGATTTTAGTGTTTATTTGATGTAAATCAATCAGATGTGCCCGAACACAACACATTTTAAGCATCCATTAACGGTCGTTAAGCTTTCACTATGAGAACCGTGGCATAAGCCGATATTCCTTCCATTCTGCCCGTGAAACCCAGCTTCTCGGTAGTGGTTGCCTTGATGGAGATGTTGTCCTCGTCGGTGTTCATCACTTCTGCCAGACAGGCTTTCATGGCTGGCACATGAGGATTGAGTTTGGGGCGCTCTGCACACACTGTGGCGTCGATGTTGCCTACCTGATAACCCTTGGTGGCTATCAGTCCGATGGTCTTGCGAAGCAATATCTTGGAATCGACATTCAGCGTCTCGGCCGAAGTGTCAGGGAAATGATAGCCGATATCGCGCATATTGGCTGCTCCCAAGAGTGCGTCACAAATGGCATGTATCAGCACATCAGCATCGCTGTGCCCCAACAAGCCCAACTCGTAATTTAGTTTAATGCCGCCAAGCCAAAGCTCGCGCCCTGCCACCAACTTGTGGACATCATAGCCGAATCCTACTCGAATATTCATCATTTTGGGGTTTATCTTCTCTTGAACAGGTCCTTGATGCCGTCCATATCAAAGGTGAGCGAAAAGCGCAACGTCTGGTCGAGCGGATTGCTCTTGGCAGTGGCTACTACATAACCGGCATCGAGCTGGAACACACTCATCTTGAAACCGGCACCGACGGTAAAGTACTTGCGGTTGCCCTTGTTCTCGGCTTCGTGATGATAGCCTGCACGGAGCGAGAACTTGTCATTATAGGTGTACTCTGCTCCTACGCCATAGTAAATCTCCTGCAGCTCTTCCTTGAATCCGCCTGGCGCATCGCCGAAACTCTTGAAAATGCCTCGGATAGCTGAAATATCATTATACTCGCGATGCACGCGGTCTTCGTATTCAGAATTGTCCTCGCCCTCTTCCTGCTTGGGAACGGTAGGTACCAACAGTTTGTTGGCATCGGCTGCAATGGTGAGGCGGTTGTACTCGTCGATAGGAATCATCAGCGAGGCACCCAATCGGAGGTTGGCTGGCAAGAACTCGCTGTACTCTTTGCCGCTAAACTTGATCTTACTACCGATGTTAGAGATGTTGAGACCGATACCCAACTGGCACTCACGCTGGCCGATGTTGATATAGTTCTGATAATAGGCTGCAATATCGGCAGCAAAGGCGGAAGCGGGAGAATTGTCCTCGCGCTCATCAAAACGCATGTCGGAATAAATCCAGCGCAAAGCGGCAGAGAGTGAGAATGTCTCGCTCAGCATCAGCGAGTAAGCTACATCGAGCGACATCTCATAAGGATTGATAGTGGTTCCTTCTCCCGACTCGGCTCCCTCGTAAGAGGTGTAGACTTTACCCAGATTGAAATAGCGCAACGAACTCGACACGGCGCTGTGGTCGCCAATGCGGTAATAGCCTGCCAAATAGGCAAGGTTCATATCGTTGACCAACGAGCGAAGCCAAGGTGTGAAGTTGAGCGCCACTCCTGCACGCGAGATACAGAAAGGATATTTGGCGGGGTTCCAGTACTGAGAGTTGACATCTGGGTCGGTTGCCGCACCTACGTCTCCCAGACCGCCGCCACGGGCATCAGGAGCTATGGTCTGCGAAACGACCGCATAGTTGACTGGATTGAAAAGATCCTTCTTTTCCTGAGCACTCGCCTGCAGAGAGAGCTGCACCAGGAGCACCGCCAGTAATATTCTGAATGCTTTGTTCATATCTTCTTTGTGGTTTATTATTCTGTTGCCTAAAATAAAACGCAGAAGCAGCCTTTTTATTTTGCCGTGCGCCTTATTTGTTGTTAATATCCTCTTATTTTCTCAACTTTCGCTGGGTTCTGAAGTTATAGAAGTTCTGTTATTGTTTTATCGCCTGTCTTATCTGTTGCTGATGACAATGAGCTTCTTCGTCTTCGACACATAGCTACTGCCTTCCGACGACACTTTGACACGATAGAGATAGACGCCCGTCTGCAGGGGGCGGCCACCATCTACCGACAAATCCCAATCGACCGTATAATTGCCCGTAGCCGACACTCCGCTCTCGGCATGACGCCACATCTGTCTGCCTGCCGCATCGAAGAGTTCGATGACCACATCCATATTGCTCTCCATACGGTCATGACTGATGATGAACGTGGTGGAAGTACGGGCTGGATTATTGGTCACGCCGATGTTGAAGAGTTGCGGACGCAAACCTTTCACCACGTTGAAGTGAAGCACGGCTGTAGAGCTGTTGTTCTGAATGTCCCATGCGCGGAACTGCAGTCTGTGAGGTCCTTCCTCCAACTCGGGAATACTATAAAAGGTGGAGCCACTGGTATAGGTTCCGAAATCGTAGCTGAAGTTGTTGTTGAGCGTATAGGTCTTCGCCATGTCGCCATCGATGACGAGCTGAAGGTCGTGACCTATTCCGCTGCCGGCTGCATTGATGCCGTCCTTATCCTTGATCTCTGCCACAAAATAAGGCGTGCTGTTCACATTTCCACCATCGACAAACGAAGGCGAGTTGAGATAGCAATAGATGGAAGGGCCTACCGAATCGTTCTTTGCCTCGGCACTTCCTCCCACAATAAACTGGTCGCAGGAGCCATTGGCTCTGATGGTCTTATCGGTATTCAGGGCATAGAGATTGATCATTCCCTGACCATCGGCATAGTTGATGTCCTTGGGCACGGCAAACGTCAGCTCGAAACTGCTGTTGCGAATGCTGTCGGAACCATGATAGAGCGTCTTGGTGCGGTCTAAATACTTGAACGCCACCTCTGCGCCGTCATTGCTGGTGTTGTTCAGCTTACAGGTTATCTCTTCCTGAGTGTCGCGCACCGTTGCTGTCACCACACCATTGAATCCTTCTACTCCTGCCACATGTCCTTTCATCTTGATCACAGATCCTGCCTTGACCGTAGGCATCGTTCCTGAACCGACAGCCACGCCGTCGATCTCGTCGACCACAACCTGGGCTGTAGGAAGATTGAGCGACAGGGCTGGATCGCCCAACAGCGAATACTGCAGGTGATTCTCGGTATTGTCCTGTTCGGGACTCGTCTTGTTGGGGTCTTCCCGGGTAGGGGTCGGATAACGGTTGGTTCCCAACATCACATCGTTCTGCGCCAGTCGGTGAGCCTCGCCTAATGTAAAGGGCTTGCCGTCCTGCAGGGAGAGCACACGCTTCATGAAAGCATGGTTGATGTATTTGTTGGCGGATGTGAAAACGGTACGGGCCGTTCCATAGAAAGCTACGGCTCCGCCCTTCTCGTTGAGCACGGCTGCCTCGCCTATTGTTTCCGTTACGCCGTCGAAAGCCATAATGTCGCAGGCTGCTGTCACCCACAATGGCAGATTGGAGGTGCGCGACTCGCTAAAATCGCTCAGTCCAAGTACTGACTCGTGCGAGATGAGGGTGGCGCTGCCATGCCCTCCATAGTCCATGACCAAGGCTCCGTTGGCCTGTTGCTGGCGGATGATCTTGCTCACCTCTGGATATGTATTGCCAGTGGCTGAACTCTCACGGGTATAGGCGTCCCACATCACTTTCTTGATCAGGAAATTGGGATAATCCCTGCCCACGCTATTGGCCACAGAGTCGACATCCTTCATGTGAATATTGTCATTTCCATCGTCACCCATGAACATGATGGTGTTCTGCCAGGCTCCGCCATTCTGATTCTTGCTGTAATTGATGGTCTTGTCGACCATGATCTTCGCCTCGGCTACTGTGGTTACCGGGAATCGGCCCACGCCTACGTCCTGCAGCTCACGCCGTGCGTCGGAACCTGCACCTTCTGCCAGGATGCCCATCCAGCTGTCACCTGCATAGCAGGTTGTCTCGCTAAACGAGTTCTCGCTCTCATAGACGAGAAGGTAATCGTCTGGATCAAACCGCTTGCAGTCGGCTGTGAGCATGCGGTTGTCCCAAACGCAGTCGCCAAAGAGCAACAGATACTTAGGCATGTCGGCCTCTGTCGCAGCTCTGTCCTGCAACATTCTGAGATAGCGACGATAGGCATTGGCATCGGGTGTGCCACTCGAGAACTCATTGTACAGTTGGTCGGCGGCAACTATATTCACCCGCATACCGTCATGACTCTCATGGAACTCCTTAAGGCGCTGTGCCTGCTTCAACAGTGCGCCTGAAGAGGGAACGATGATGACCAGGTCGGCCTGACCGTCAGCATGAAGATCCTGATTGGTAATGTTCTTCACATAAGTGGCTGTAGGATGCTTTCCCGACAGAGGCGACAGCGGAATCGCCTTCTCCCAAGCCATCGACACATAGTCAAGACGGGCTGTCTCACCGCTCACATTCTGAATGGTGATCGTATCTTTGCCACCATCGACTTTCAGATTGTCGAGCAGATAAGTGCCTGAGTCCTGCCCTGCCTTGCAATAATCCAGAATACGAACATTCAAGGTACCTATGTCCTTGCCGTTTAGCAGAATGCGTATTTGGTTATTTCCTCCTGCCGAGACATTGACGGTAAGGCGTCCTTTCTGACTGCCAGTGGTGTTGGTGATCACTACCTGCTGACTGCCGCCCACGCTGATGGGCGTTGGGTCGAAGAGATTTCGTCCGCCATTATACCAGCTGTAGCCATCGACCTCGTAAAGCGAATGATAGTCATCGGGCGACGGATAGAAAGAGGAAACAAAGGTTGCCGAGTCGACCGTGACAGGCTCCTCGTCGCTCTGAGTAATAAAATAATAACCATAATCGGAATAAGGATTGCGTCGGCGGACAGTCGATGAGTTGGACGTCCAGCTGACAGGACCCTTGGCATAAAAGAGATGTTTTCCACCTACGACACACTGGGGCACTTCCTTCAAATCATCGGTGCGGGCCAGGTCGTTGGCATAAAGAGCCTCGTTCTGCAGATTGCCGCCATAGCCATAAATCTTCACCTTATTGATATTGGAGAAGCCTGCCTGACGAACCGTGGCATCGGTAAGCTGGTAAACACCTGAAGAGCTGACTCTTATCTTTGCCCACTTGCCCGAGGCAAGTAAAGAATGTTCGGCATAGATGTCGGCTGCCGAGGCATAAGCCTTGTCGTTCTTGCGTTGGCGCAGCACGCTGTTCTTCACGGCCTTTGCCTTGACATCGAGCATGAAACTCACCAGCATCTGATATTTATTGTTGCGGAAAACCAATGGGCAGAAGGAAGCCACAAGATATCCTTTCCTTCTGCTCACGGAGATATTCTGACTAAGAGGCACCTGCGAAGGCAGGGCTGCACCGGATATGCGATTGTAGTTGGCCACATCGCTCACGGTCATATCCATATATTCTGGATATTTCACCGAGACGGTGTAGACGGAGTCCTGATAGTTTTCGGGCAAAGGAATGGAATAGAGAAAATGTGGCAACACAGAGTCGACCTTGACCTCGTCGGCTGTCAAGTTGAAGAACCGCTGCTGTGCCTTTGCCGGCAAAGCAAGAACCAGCAAGGCCATCCATACGAAAAATATCCTAACTCTTTTATTCGTCATATCTTGGAATAACAAACTTGTTTCTTATGAGGCGGAAGATAAATTCCACCGCCCTGTTCTGTAAACCCGTACTGTTCTTTCGAGTGGCTTGTTAAAAGCGCTTACTCTGAAAATCTTACGAACAGCTTTCATTGGGTTGTTTGCAAATGTAACTACTTGCAATTGAAGTCGAGCACCTTCCAGTCTTCAAGATAACCTTCGAGATGGTCGTCAATGCTGACAGGTCCGCAACCGGTAGGACAGCCTGTATAAAGCAAGTCGCCCGTCTTCAGCGTGAAGTACTGACTGATGTAGGAGATAATCTCGTCCACCTTGTAGAACATATCGCTGGAGCAACCTTCCTGTACAGTCTTGCCATTGATGTCGAGATGGAAATGAATGGCCTGTATGTCGCGAAACTTCTGCACATCCATCCATGTACCTATCGCCGCCGAACCATCGAAGCCCTTGGCAAGTTCCCATGGCTGGCCAGCCTCACGCAGCCTCTTCTGCATCTCACGGGCTGTGAAGTCGATTCCTACCGTCACCGCATCATAATATCTGTGGGCGAAGCGCTGCGGGATGGTCTTTCCCAACCTGCAGATGCGAACCACCAACTCTGTCTCGTACTCTATACGTCCCAGATGATCAGGGATGAAGAATGGTTTTCCATCCTTCAGCAACGCCGAGTCGGCTTTGGTGAAAATGACAGGTCTCTCTGGTTTAGATAACGTGTCATGTAGCGATTTATTGTGTTCGGCATAGTTCATGCCTATGGCAAATATCTTCATAATCCCAAAAATATATATAAAAAAGAAATGGGAGTTAGAAGCAAAGCGTAAGCCTTGACTCCATAACTCCCTGATATTCTAATTTAACTATAAGTCAAATTAATCTTGCCATGCCAAGCATTTCGTCCGCAACAGCAGATTACTCAGCAGCAAGAGTGAAGCGCTTGTAAGCAACGATCTTGAGATCCTTGCTCTGAGAAGCGAGGTACTGAGCAACAGTCTGCTTGTCGCCATCACCGAACTGGAACTCCTGATCAACGAGGCAGTTCTCCTTGAAGAACTTAGCCAGACGACCATTAGCAATGTTCTGGATCATAGTTGGGTTCAAAGAAGCAGCCTTCTCCTCACTTACAGTCTTCTTGATGTTGCGAGCCTCCTCAGCCTGCTCAGGTGTCAACCAACCCTTCTTGGTGTTGCTCTCGATGTGATCCTCAGAGTCAACGTGAGCTGGGTTGATGCCAACCTTCTTCAATGCTGCGTTAACAGCCTTCTCTACGAGCTCTTCCTTGGTCTTAGCCACAGCTACCTCAAGCTCTGTCTTCTTAGTCTCCTCAGAAACAGAAGACTCGTCGAGAGCTACAGGACGCATAGCAGCTACCTGCATAGCAACCTTGTGACCAGCCTCCTCGTTGTTCTCGTTGAGCTGAACCATAGTACACAGAGTGTGCTTGTTCATGTGGTCGTAAACCTCGATGTTCTCACCCTCGAGAACACAGTAGCCGTCGAGCTCCATCTTCTCGCCTGTGATACCAGAGCGCTGTGTTACAGCAGCCTGAGCATCAGACTCGCCAACCTTCAAAGTCTTCACCTCATCGAGAGTGTGAGCCTTGGCAGCAATAGCAGCATCGAGAATGTCAGATGTCAACTTGATGAAGTCAGCACCATTGGCAACGAAGTCAGTCTCGCACTTGAGAGCGATGATAGCAGCGAAATCGTTAACCTTCTTAACGAGAACGCAACCATTAGATGTCTCGCGGTCAGAACGCTTTGCAGCGATAGCGAGTCCACGCTCACGGAGCAACTCCTTTGCCTTATCGAAATCACCTTCAGCCTCTGTCAGAGCCTTCTTTACGTCAGCAAGACCAGCACCTGTCATAGCGCGAAGTTTCTTGATATCTTCAATTGAAACAGCCATAATATTTTTCTTTAATTAAAATAGTTAATGTTCTATTTGTTGCTATAACACTGAGCCACCCCTTTCCTGGATGATGGCTCAGAGCTTATTAAGCCTTTGCCTGATTACTCAGCAGCCTCAGCAGCCTCTTCCTTGCGGGCAGCCTTCTTCTTAGGCTGATCCTTCTGCTCGGCAGCAGCCTTCTCATCAGCCTTCTCTGCCTTGCGCTCCTCAAGACCCTCAGCGATAGCACCGCAAACAGCAGAGAGAATTACCTCTACTGAATCCTTTGCATCGTCGTTGGCAGGGATGATGTAATCGATATTCTTAGGATCAGAGTTGGTATCAACGATACCGAACACTGGAATACCCAGACGGTTAGCCTCCTTAACAGCGATGTGCTCCTTCATTACGTCGATAACGAAGAGTGCGCTTGGAAGACGAGTCAGGTCGGCGATAGAACCAAGGTTCTTCTCCAACTTGGCACGCTGGCGGCTTACCTGAAGCAACTCGCGCTTAGAAAGGTTAGAGAATGTACCATCATTCATCAGCTTATCGATGTTTGCCATTTTCTTGACAGCCTTACGGATTGTAGGGAAGTTAGTGAGCATACCACCTGGCCAGCGCTCAATAACGTAAGGCATGTTGACAGAGGCAGCCTTCTCGGCTACGATGTCCTTAGCTTGTTTTTTAGTAGCGACAAACAGGATTTTCTTACCTGACTTGGCGATTCCCTTAAGCACCTCAGCAGCCTCGTCTACCTTGGCTACGGTCTTGTTAAGGTCGATAATATGAATACCGTTACGCTCCATGAAGATGTAAGGAGCCATTGCTGGATTCCACTTGCGACGGAGGTGTCCGAAGTGGCAACCTGCCTGAAGTAACTGGTCAAAATTTGTTCTTGACATTGTCTTTTCTTGTTTAATTGTTGTTTACTTTCTTTTTGAATCTAATTGTTAGATCAGTCGATGAGTAGTCCCCGATTAATGGAATCTCACCGATTTAGATACTAAACTTTTTAGCTCAGCTATATATAATCTGTATATATATATAATATGTATAAGATTAACGCTTGCTGAACTGGAAGCGACGACGAGCCTTTGGCTGACCTGGCTTCTTACGCTCTACAGCACGTGAGTCACGTGTCATGAAGCCTGCATCCTTCAATGCCTTCTTGTCCTCAGCGTCGATCTTAACGAGCGCGCGGGCAATAGCGAGGCGAAGAGCCTGGCTCTGACCGGTGAAACCACCGCCGTCGAGGTTTGCCTTAATATCATACTTACCCTCAGCCTCGAGCAACTGCAATGGCTGCTTCACTACATAGCGAAGGATTGCTGATGGGAAATATGTCTCAATATCTTTCTTGTTGATTGTGATCTTACCTGTACCTTCTGAAAGGTATACACGAGCTACAGCGCTCTTGCGGCGACCAATTGCATTAATTACTTCCATTCTACCTTAATTATTTATACTGGTTAATATCAATTGCCTTTGGCTTCTGAGCCTCATGCTTGTGCTCTGTGCCATCGTAAATGAAGAGGTTGTCCATCAGAGAACGACCCAAACGGCCCTTTGGCAACATACCCTTTACTGCATGACGCAAAATCTTGTCCATGCCGTCAGGACGTGTGCGCAACTCAGCTGGAGTGTTGAAGCGCTGACCACCAGGATAACCAGTGTAACGTGTGTAAACCTTATCTGTCTCCTTCTTGCCAGAGAATACCACCTTAGCGGCGTTGATAATGATTACGTTGTCACCACAATCTACATGTGGAGTGAAAGTTGGCTTGTACTTACCGCGGAGCAACTTTGCTACCTTTGAGCAAAGACGACCAACTACTTGGTCTGTTGCGTCGATTACAACCCACTCTTTCTTAGCTGTCTCCTTGTTTACGGAGATAGTCTTGAAACTTAATGTGTCCATTTTAAATTTTAAATTACTACTAAAAAACGTTTTTAAATCTTTTTACTCACTTTTAGACAGGCGATTCACTAACCGCAATTCCCGGCCACAGGAGATTGCTATTAACACACACTGCCCAGGGGACTCTAAGCGTATCCCCGTAAATAATCGGACTGCAAAAGTACACATTTTTATTTAATTATGTGTAAGTTACAAACTCAAGCGTTTTACTTTTATAGATATTTAACTCAATTTTGAATTTTAAACAGTACTTTTTTACCAAAAAGTAGGAAGCAAGTTTTTCTTGCGCGCACGTACATTAATATATAATACACTCAACTTTTGCAAATCGGGAAGTTTTAAAAGTTCAGCATGATTAGAAATTGCCCAAGCCTATAGGCAAGTCACATAGTCGTACGTGACAACAGGTCTACGCGTATGAGCGAAAGGGGGCGTACTCGGATTATTCGTGTTCTATCCTCATGGCTGCGTGTATAAGGATGAACTTTTCAACAAGTATGTGCAGCAGAAGAACAAGGTGCGCCTTGCAGACCAGAGCAACATGCTCGTCTTTACCGCCAGCTTCAACCATGGCCGCAGATATCATGCAGGCAACCGTAAGCTGAACAATAGCGATAGAGATAATGGTATCAGATAGAATAGTTTACTCATCCACGACCTCGACTCCACTCATGATATAGAAATGGCGCTTCAGCTTTCTGACCACCTCAAACTGATGCAGTCAGGACGTTTCGAGACCGACTTTAGATAAATATTTGCAAAATCAGTGCAAATTATATTAAATAAATCAATTTTTAGTTCTGATTTTATATTTTCTTATTAATAATTCTTATTTTTGAGACGAGATTTTAACTCCGCAGAAAACATTGTAAATCAACATAAAACATAATAACAAATGAAAAAACCTTTTACCAGCCTATTCATGGCTATTGCCCTATTAGTTAGTGCCGGTTGTACAACCGAAAACGGTGATGGTAATGAATCATCCCATGTAGCGAACCAGCAAGTTAGCTTGTCGTTTTACCAAGTGACCATGCAGTCATTGGAAAATTCTCAGGCAAAGACTCGAGCAGACGAAAGCAGTACGAGTACTGCTTTGAAAAACAGCCCGTTTACTTACTTGGATATTTCTCTGATCCCTACCAATGGCACGGGAAAAACTATCGTTTTCAGACAGGTGAAGGCTGAAATGGCAGACGACTTCGGTCATGTCAGTATGCAGGTTCCTGTGGGTGAATATGATATGGTGGCTGTAGCCAGCAAGAATGCCGATGTGAAGATTAATTCTGTGACGGAGGTTGTCTTCCCCAACAAGGTGACAGACATGGCGGCTGTCTGCCAGAAGATAAAGGTAAAGGAAGGAAACAATGCTTTTAATTGCAACATGAAACGTTCTGTGGCTAAGTTTACCATTGAAAATACTGGTTCCACGACGGACGTGGTGAAGAATATGAAGTTCCGCATTTCGGGTAAGTGCAGCAACAAATGGAATCCTACGACAGGTCTGGCGGCTGACGTGAGCGTGGTGACTCCGACAATCGAGATGAGCAATACTTATTCCCGGTTTAACGCTTATGTCTTCCTGAGCTCGGCGGAGGAGGAGAATATCAAGGTGGATGTGGAGATGCTGGACTCGGAGGGCTCGCTGCTGAAGAGTCTGTCCTTTGAGAACGTTCATCTGAAAACCAACTATGTGACGAAATACACCACCGGCGATCTTTTCGGTGTGTCGAGCTCGGCTGACTTCACTTTCTCTAATGCTGAGTTTATGGACTCTGGCACTGGTAAGAACTTTTAGAATGGCGGTGGCTTCCCTGTAAAAGGGGCTTGGATTCTTACGTCCGTTGATGTGAGGACTTAATTGATGACTGATGTTTCGTCAATTAAGTCCTCATTTTTGTAATAAGTGAAACTCGAACTGTTGTCATTAAGGACTTCTGACCGTAACTACTCAGCACCCCTATTGAAAACTTTGAATAGAAAAGGCTCGAAATATGAAATCGGCTTCGATAGTCAATGAAGCCTATTTCGTAGAGCAATGAAAGCGGCTTCGTAAGCAGTTGAAGCCTATTGCATTGTGGTTTAACGATTTTAGTTGACCACTTTACGCTTTATTGATAATATGAGTTGACTCACATTAACGTAACAACTCATGACAATATGGGTGCTGAGTAATTACTTCTGCCTCCTCAGAGGTTAAGAGAAGTTAAAGGTGTTGATAAAATTCCGATTTCTTCGTTTATACATCAGAACAAGCAAACAAGGCACACATGACAGAGAAAGAATTCACCTCACTGGTTCCCGAGCTGCGGCAAACAGCCCTGCACGTCTGCAGGGGCTGTGGCACCGACGGCATGACTGCCGAAGACGTGGCGCAAGACACCATGCTCAGGCTGTGGGCCATCAGAAAGGACATCACCTCTGCGCAACATGCTAAGGGGCTGACGGGATGCGTCGCCAAACACTTCTGTATCGACAGACACCGCAAAAAGCGGGAAGTCTCCTTGCTGCTGCATCCGCATCTTCAGGCTGAAAGCCACGAGCCGCCTCCCGACATGATGATGGAAACGCAGGAGAACGATATGTGGCTGCAACAGAAACTGCTCGAACTGCCATCCACGCAATACCAGGTGCTGCACCTGAGACAGGTGGAGAAGAAAAGCATGGAAGAGATTGCCGGTATCATCGGTATCACTCCTGCTTCGGCTGCTACGATCCTGTCGAGAGCCCGACAAAGGATGCTGACGGAAATCAGAAGAAGAATGGAGATTTCGAGGGAATGAGGGAAGTTAAACACTGAACATTAAATATGAATATAAAAATGAATGGAGAAAAGAATATTAGACTGCTCATCGGGAAATTCATGCAGGGACTTACCTCGATAGAGGAGGAGGAACGGATAAGCCAATGGTTTGCTGCACACGCTGATGTGAGCGATGACTTGAAGCCTTATCAGCAAATGTTCGCTTACTTCGACAAGGGTATGCCTACGGATGGCTGATGCCTGTAGACGGGGAAACGACTGATGGGGATGTTTGCCGTGAGCCGCTTCGCTATCGTTCGCGTCTGCGCCCGCTGTGGTGCTTGCTTGCTGCCGCCGCCGCCGTGGCTCTGCTCGTGGTTATGACTTGGCCTGCGAGGAACGGGGACTGTACGGCCTCGCCTGCTGCGACGCTGGCACGGGCTGACAAAGACTCTGCTGAGACCCTTGTGCCCGCTGCAGAAACTGAGGTGAGGAATCAGGTGAAACAGGCGGTCAGGCCGAAGATGCGACCTCGCAAACGTGGTGTCTATCGCAAGCATCTACACAGTCCGGCGCCTCCTGTGACATGGATTGCTCAGACTGTCATCGACTCTATGCAGCAGTCGCCCGAAGCTTTGGCTGAGGCGCATCTGCAAGCGCTCGAGGAGCAGCAGAACGAAATGCTCTTCCGCCTGTATCTGGTCAGCGCCCTGCAGACTGAAGACCTGGCATCGTATAACGATGAGGATGATTATGGACAAGAACAAGAGAACGTAAAATAAAGAAAGGAAAACATGATGAAAAAGAATCTCAGAATCGTCATGATGGCTTGCCTGATGATACTCTCGGGTACTGCCGTCGCACAGAAAACTATCCTGATGCCTCAGCAGGCTTTCGAGAACCTTACTGCCTGGCTCACCGCCAACGACTATGTCGCTACTTCG
Source organism: Segatella intestinalis (assembly GCF_029348455.1). Lineage (NCBI taxonomy): Bacteria > Pseudomonadati > Bacteroidota > Bacteroidia > Bacteroidales > Prevotellaceae > Segatella > Segatella intestinalis. Next base: position 146,269 of record NZ_JARJVV010000001.1, on the reverse strand, counting down.
TCGAAGAAACAATACAGCAAGGGGTATGTCGTTTCCTACGATTATGCTGTCCCCGTCAGGAAAGCTAAGCCGATAGAGACTTACAACCAGGCTTTGCTCGCCAGCAACAAGATTGCTTACTCTTCCATGATCAAGAAGAAGGGCTTCAACTCTGATACACAGGAAAGAATAGCATACGGCGAGAAGAATTCGCAGAGCATCACCTTCGGTGCGCACAAGGAGCGCAACTACAATTTGCAGTATTTCCGCGACCCTAAGGACAGCACCATGCGATATGTGTACACCCTGGTGTGGTACAGCAGCAATGACGAGAGCAACAGCTGGCGGGCCAGGAAGGACGGCGACGAGGAGCTGATCAAAGGTTCCGTCTATCTGTTCTATGGCAGGGACCCGGCATGGGAAAGGGCTCATCGCGTCACGGGACGTGCCACTATCATCAATCCTGATGGAACCGTCGCTGAGGTAGACGACCTGAAGGGTCTGGAGGCTGACCTGAACAGTCTGGCTGACGGACTCAGCAGTATGGTGGTAAGCAGCAGCGACGGCGTGGACTCGGTGGTGGTCAACGGACAGACCGTGAAGTACTGGAAAAACCTTGCCAAGAAGTATTCTGCCAACGAGCCGGAACCCAAAAACAGCGCTGAGTTCCTCACTCTGCTCAACAACCTGCGTGCTGCCTTCAAGAATGCTAAGGATCAGTATCGATGGGGGTTCCAGTCGCAGTTGCGCCGCAATCTGCAGACGGGCATTGCCAACAAGATCATCAGGCTATGCAAGGGTCACGGCTCTCTTCTCTACGCTGAGGAGAGGAAGTTTTGCGCCAACGCCCTCTCCAAGATGAAGAAGGATACTGACGACGACTATCTGCAAAGTCTGCTCGACCTCACCGCACGGTCGATGAGCAGATAGGCTCAGCTAAGCTTCTCCCATTATCAGCAGGATGTCTTTCTGCGTGCGGTTGAAGGGGCCATTGTGCTCCAGCTTGATGGTGCACATGGCTGCGGCAAACTTGCCTGCCTCTAAGGGTGATGCGCCCTGCAGCCTCCTGTACAGATAACCTGCTGAGTAAGTGTCGCCACAGCCTGTGGCGTCGACGACCTCGTGAGGCTTATAGGCTGGGACCTCGTAGAAGGTTTGGTCTACATAGATGAGCGAGCCCTCGCTGCCCAGGGTGATGATGACTTCGGTCACGCCCCAGGAATGTAGCAGCAGGGCTGCCTCGCGCGGATCTTTCTTGCCGGTGATGGTTTCCATCTCTGTCTCGTTCACTTTCAGATAATAGGTGTTCTTGAGAACTTTCAGTTTGTCCTGCCAGTCGACGGGATAAACTTTCTCATCTCTCACTTCGCGCAGATAGCCCTGCACGTCGATAGACACTCTGCCCTTGGTGGCGAGATATTCTACTACCTCGGGCGAGAAGTCATCGCTCAGCAGGCTGCCCAGATGATACACCTTGGCCTCTACGTCCTTGAGCTGCGGGATAGTGAAGGGGTCGGCCTTGGCGAGTACCCGCTGTTTGCGCTCGTTCTGGTTCTCGCCGAAGTAGCGGTTTTCGAAGAACACCGTGTTGCGTGATGCGTTGAGCATCACGTTGATGCCTGCCTTGCGCATTCGGTCCACCGGCTCGGTTTCGGTGGGGTCCATCGCCGTCACCAATGAGAAGGTGATGTCTTTGGGCAGTTGGTTGATGGCGTAGGCGAAGTAAAATGAGGTTCCGCCCGCCATATATACGGTTCGGTTGGGAGTTACTATCTTGTCTTTAGTAATGTGTCCTATACAACAAATATCTGTCATTGTCTTTTTTTCTATTATGTCTGTGTTGTGGTTTCACGATGTGCGCCCTGTCGCTTCTGATGCATTGAAACTGTGTGCAAAGTTACCACAATTCTCCGAAACGGCAAACGATTTTGGACAATAAGTGACTCATGTTGAGCAAAATGCGAAAGTTGAGCCAATACCTTTCGGACGATTTATGTATATTTTCCGAAAATTAATACCCAATCTTTTGCTCTGTCGAAAAAATGCTGTACCTTTGCAGTTGAATAAAAGCAAATAACAAAAAACTCAGAAATAAAAGGCTGAAATAGATTGTCATGTGGTTTAATGGATTAATCTACGATCATTCGGCGGTGCAGGGCATCGTCATACTTTCCCTTATCTGCACACTGGGTCTTGCTCTTGGCAAGATTCGGGTGCGTGGCATTTCTCTCGGCATTGCCTTCGTGTTCTTTGTAGGCATCATTGCCGGTCATTTCGGACTTTCGATCGACAAGGATATGCTCGAGTTTGCCGAGAGCTTCGGACTCACCATGTTTGTTTATGTACTGGGACTTTATGTCGGCCCCAACTTCTTCGGCTCCATGCGACATGAGGGCATTGCGCTCAACCTGTGGTCGATGGCTGTCATCGTGGTGGGAACGCTCTTCTCCCTGGTTTTGTGCTGGCTGCTGCCCGTGAGTCTGCCCGACATGGTGGGCATTCTCTGCGGCGCTACTACCAATACGCCTGCCCTGGGTGCTGCCCAGCAGGCTTTGCAGCAGTTGGGACTTCCCAGCGGCGGTGCTGCCCTGGGCTGTGCCGTGACTTATCCTTTGGGCGTGGTGGGCGTCATCCTGGCGATGATGACGATGCGCAAGCTCTTTGTGAAGCCTGCCGACCTGGAGATAAGACGAAACGACGAGGACGACCATACTGCCATCGGACAGTATATCATCGTGAATCCTGCCCTGAATGGCAACACCATAGCCGAGATTTCGATGCTCACACACCGCAAGTTCATCATCTCGCGCGTGTGGCGTGGCGACCAGGTCATCGTGCCTCAGGCCGACACTGTGCTGCACACCAACGACAGTGTGCTGGTGGTAACCAATAAGGATGAGGTTTCTGCCATGTCGATTCTCTTCGGCAAGAAGGTGGACAAGGACTGGAACCGCGAGAAGGTGGACTGGAACGCCATCGATGCCAAGGTGGAGATCCGCATCATCGTGGTGACCCGTCCGGGACTGAACGGCAAGTTGCTGGGTCATCTCTCCATGCGCAACACTTATGGCGTGAATGTGAGCCGTGTGCTCCGTGGCGATATTCGCCTTCTTGCCACCGACGACCTGCGACTGCAGTATGGCGACCGCCTCACCGTGGTGGGCGATCCTGCCAGCATCGACCATGTGGAGCAGTTTTTAGGCAATGCCGTCAAGACGCTCAACGAGCCTAATCTTGGCGCTATCTTCCTGGGCATCATCCTGGGTCTTGCCATCGGAACGATACCTTTCAACATTCCCGGTATGACGGCTCCTGTGCGTCTCGGTATTGCGGGCGGTCCTATCGTGATGGGAATCCTCATCGGTGCCCTGGGCCCACGTGTGCATTTCATCTCTTATATGACGCGCAGCGCCGGACTGATGCTTCGTGAGTTGGGACTGGCGCTCTATCTGGGTTGTTTGGGTCTGGAGGCTGGCGGACAGTTCTTCGAGACGGTGATTCGCCCTGAGGGACTGATGTGGGTAGGTATAGGCTTTGCCATCACCGTGGTGCCTGTGCTGATAGTGGGACTCGTCATTCTGAAAACCAAGAAGTACGACTTTGGCAGCATCTGCGGCATTCTGTGTGGCAGCATGGCGAACCCTATGGCGCTGACCTATGCCAACGACACCATCGACGGCGACACGCCAAGCGTCAGTTATGCCACGGTTTATCCCCTCGGCATGTTTGTCAGGGTGATTATCGCCCAAGTGCTGATCATGTTTTTCGTATAGTTTTTTAAGGAGTTAAAGGAGTTAAGGGAGTTAAGACAACAGCCTTGAGGGAATGGGGATTTCAAGTCCACAAAAGCATTTGTCTTAACTCCTTTAACTCCTTAACTCCTGAATTAAATACTAATCATTTCTTCCAAACAAATTTTCTTGCCTGTCAGCGGATGCTCGAAACTGATGGATTCGGCGTGCAGCATGAGTCGCTGTGCCGGTTCATTGCCATAAAGCGGATCGCCCACGATGGGGGCATGGAGCCCCTCGCTGTGGGCACAGTGCACGCGCAGCTGATGTGTACGGCCTGTCTTGGGCCAGAGGGCGAGGCGCAGGTGTGTGTCGTCGATGCGGGCGAGCACCCGATATTCGGTGACTGCCTCCTTGCCATGCTCATGACTCACTATCTGGCGTGGACGGTCCATGTAGTCGGGCATCAGAGGCAGACTGATGGTTCCTTCCTGCGCCATGCGGTCGGCTGCTGCCTTGTCCTGGCAACCCACGACGGCGACATACCGCTTCTCCACCTGTCGGGCTGCAAACTGCTGCTGCAGACGATGATAGGCAAACTCGGTCTTGGCAATCACCATCAGTCCGCTGGTCGACATGTCGAGCCGATGAACGATGAGCGGTCCTGTGGCCTCGGGCATTCTGCTCCGCATGATGGAATACACCGACTCGGCTCCGTTCTTTCCTGGAACCGACAACATTCCTGCCGGCTTGCATATTACGGCTATCTGCTCATCTTCGTAGATAGTCTTCAGCTCCGCCTTGTATTCTTCCGTCCGCGAGCAGGTGGCCTCGGGCAGCATCCATTGCAGGATGGGCTTGCACTTGCCGTTGCAGGCAGGATAGAAGTTCAGGTGATGGCGTATTTCCTCCTTCGGACTTTCTCCCCACCAGAACATGGCCATTTGCAGCGGACGATAACCGTGGCTGTAGGCATACTGCAGCATCTTGGGCTCGCAGCATTCTCCGCTGCCAGCCGGTGGAATCTTGGCTGCCGTGTCCTTGAAAATCTCCAAGAGGTTCTTGCGATCGCCCTGTGGGTTGAGCATACAGAACTTGCCAAACAGCCATCGCTGCAGTGAGTCAGAGAGTTCTTTGCGCAGTTGTTTCAGATACCTGATGTCTTTCTGGTTTCTGTCGTATTCCTCCTCGATGTCGGTATTCCTGTCCCGTTCTTTCTTGAGTCTTCTCAGCTGGGCTTTCATAAACTGGCTCTCCCTCACCATTTCTGCCTTTTCCTCCTCGCTCAGGTTGCCCGCCTTGCGTCGGGCGTCGCGCTGTGCTTTGGCAGTCTTCATCTGTAGCTGATAGGCGTCGATGTCGCGCTGCCAACGGGCTTTCAGGGTGTCGATTTCCGTCTTTATCTGTTTCATCCGCTCATCGTTCTGCAGATCGTGTATGGCGACGTTGATGTCCGAGATGTCGGTCTCGTGCTTTTTGAAATATCCGTCGGGCTTCAGATAGTCGAATACGGCAGGCACAAAGCCACTCCAGTCGCTCCGGCCACCTATCTGTCCGCTGTAGGCTGCTATATAGCCTGTCTGTGGCTCAGTCGCTTCGCCGTCCTTCCGGGGCTTTTCCACGATCAGCACGCCGAACATCTTGCCACGGTCTATCTCCTCGCGCCAGTCGTCACGCTGGGCGATTTTCTCCTGCAGCTCCTTGCAGACCATGATGCAGAGAGGGTGTGGCTCATAACAGAACGGATTGTTCATTCTCTCGGGCAACCGGATGCCCGAGGCTGGGTCTATATGTATTGGATGAAATTTCATGCTGCAAAGATACGATATTTTTTTATATTCTTTTCGCTCATTCAGAATTTTGCATTATCTTTGCATAAGATAAGTTGCACTCGGCAATTTGAAAGCAAGCTTTCATTGCGCTCATTTGCATTATCTTTGCATTAGTTTTTATTAAATCACGATGACACAACATAACAGTACATTTTTCTATCATCTTGTCGCCTTCATCACTGTGGCGATATGGGGAACCACCTTTGTCTCCACCAAGGTGCTGATGCTTCATGGCCTTTCGCCAGCCCAGATATTCACCCTTCGTTTCTTCATGGCTTATGTGCTGATGCTGTGTTTCAACCACCGTCGGCTCTTCGCCTCGTCGTGGCGCGATGAGGGCAGGATGATGCTGTTGGGCATTACGGGCGGCTCACTCTACTTTCTGAGCGAGAACGAGGCGATGAACTTCACCACCGCCACCAACACCTCGCTCATCGTCTGCTCGTGTCCTCTTTTCGCCACCTTGTTGGTGAGGCTCGTCTATCGCTCCTCGCACATTCATGTGGTTCAGCTGATGGGTTCGCTGTTGGCATTTGTGGGCATGGTCATCGTGGTGCTCAACGGCCGTTTCGTGCTCCATCTCTCTCCCGTGGGCGATGCGTTGGCTTTCACAGCCTGTATGTGCTGGGCTGTCTATTCGCTGCTCATGAAGTCGATGTCCGACAAGTACAGTGCCGCATTCATCACGCGAAAGGTGTTCTTCTATGGCGTACTCACCATTCTGCCCTATTATGCCGTGGTGCCAGGTCTTCCCTCCCCGGAGGTGCTCACGCATCCCGTGGTACTTGCCAACCTGCTCTTCCTGGGCTGTCTGGCTTCCATGGTGTGTTTCCTCACGTGGAACTGGTGCATCTCCAAGTTGGGAGCCGTCAAAGCCACCAACTGGGTTTATTTCAACCCCATCTCCACCATGATCTTTGCCTCCTGGGTACTGGGCGAGAAAATCACTCCCTACTTCCTCGCAGGTGCTGCCTGCATCCTCATAGGTATGTACACTGCCGACAGGAAGACAGAATAAAAACAAACTTATTTGGCATTTACACCTCTTTATTTTAAAACTTTAAAACTTAATCTCTATGTTAATCAAGAACAAACTATTATTGGCCTTGGCTGTGGTATCGCTGCAGTCGATGGCACGAGAGTCGGTCGACCTTTCTTCGTTAGGGTGGAACATTACGCTCGACACTCAGGCTCAATGGAACAGCGACGAGCTGTATGTTTCGCCCGTCAATGTTGCTGCGCTCCCCGTTCATCAGCCCACAGGAGGATGGCAGTTGCTCGACACTCCCCAGAAGCGCAACGTTCAGCTGCCTGCCACTGTCGAGGGAGAGCTGTGGGGATGGAACGGACAGACCTACGGTGTGACAGGAAACTATGTGGGCGTATCGTGGTTCAATACCTCGGTAGACGTGCCTGCCAACTGGACAGGCAAGCGCATCACCTTGCAGTTTGATGCCGTACGCTTTCGCGCCGAGGTGTTCGTCAACCACCAGCTCGCAGGTTACGACCTCGTCAACAGTACCCCTTTCTCTATCGACATCACCCCATACGTCAAGCTGGGGCAGAAGAACGATGTCGCCATCCGCATCACCGACCCTAACGGCAACTTCAACTGGAAAGACTCGCAGTGCTATGCGTGGGGCAACTATCTCACCAATCCCTCGCATGGTTTTGGCGGCATCACGGGGCGTGTGCATCTGTGTGCCACCGACAGGACGTACATCGACGACGTGTTTGTCGAGAACACCCCTGTCCCCTCTGTCGTGAAGGTACATGTTGCGGCAGGAGGACTTACTGCCGACACTCCGTTGGTGATGGAGTTGAGGGAGCGTGGCAGCCAGAAGGTGGTATGGCGTCATAACGACCAGATGACCACAGCCGAGAAAACCATCGAGGTGTCATTGCCACAGGCCAGACTGTGGAGTGTCGACGCCCCCAACCTGTACGAACTGACCTTGAGGTTGGGCAACGACGAGGTGAAGAAGCGTTTTGGCTTCCGTTGGTTCGAGGTGCGCACGGTGAGGGGCGACAAACAGTTCTACCTCAACGGCAAGCGCATCACCCTCGTGACCGCCATATCGTGGAGCTTCTGGCCCGACAACGGCATCACGCCGTCCAGGGAACTGGCCTACAAGCAGGTGCGTGACGCCAAACAACTGGGCATGACGATGCTCAACTTTCACCGCACCATCGGCAACCCCGATGTACTCGATGCCGCTGACGAACTGGGACTGCTCTATTTCGAGGAGCCTGGTGGAAACCAGTATCCCGCAGGCAAGTTTGATGACGGAACTCTCTATACCAAGTTCTACTTCGATTATCGCAACGAGAAGCTGGCACGCATGATTCGCCGCGACCGCTCGCACCCATCGCTCGTCATCTACAACTTGCACAACGAGCGCGGAGCGTCTCCGCAGGCCGAAGACCGACGTGAGATGCAGATGGGACACCGACTGGATCCTTCGCGCATCCTGACCTACAACTCGTGCAACGGCAAGAACCCCGAAGGAGAGCCCGACGATCACTTCAAACTGCACCTGATGCCCAACGATACCACTTTCTACAACGTAGGGTGGTGGGACAACCATCATGCCGGAGGCCCCGGTGTCTATCACGACTATATATATAAAGGTAAGGACAACTATCTGCGCTACTCCGCCAACAAGGGCGAGATCGTATATTGGGGCGAGGAGGGAGCCATCGGCACACCACCACGCCTGCAGCTGATACGCGATGAGATTTTGCGCACCGGGCGCACCACAGGATGGGAAGCCAAAGACTACCTCGCCTGGTACGATGCCTACGATCAGTTCCTGCGCCAGCGTGGCTTCAGCAAAGCCTTCCCCTGTGTCGACAGTCTGACCAGACAGATGGGCAACGTGGCTTACTACTATCAGGGACGAGTGATAGAGAATATACACATCAGCAACACCGTCGATGCCTACGCCGTCAACGGATGGGAATCAATGAAATTGGAGAACCACTCGGGCATCGTCGACAACTACCGCAACCTGAAGGGCGACGCCGACCTCATTGCCCGTTACAACCGCCCTCTCTACCTGGCAGTAAAGCTGACCAACAAGGTGCTGGCTGTAGGCGATACCACCACCACCGATGTGTACATCGTCAATCGAAAGAACGTACACGGCACGGCACAGTTGGTGTTGACCGCCCGTGATGCCAAAGGGCGCCTCTTGGCTCAGACCAAGCGCAAGGTAAAGGTGAGTGGTGGTGTAGTGTATGGCGAGAACCTGATGACCGGATGGCAGTGGAAGGTGACAGGCTCTGGCTATGTCAGCGTCGACGCCAAGTTGGTGCAGCAGGGCCGCACCGTGGCAGCAGGCAGCGACCGCATCTATGCCGTAGCCATGAACGCCAAGAGCATAGAGGGCACGTGCGTGGTGGCAGATACCACAGGAGTGCTCGCCGCCTATCTCAAGAGTCAGGGCATACAGACTACAGACTATAAGGCTGGTCGTCCGCAGGGCGATTTCATGATTGTGGGAGCCTTTGAGCCAACCCAGTTCGGCAGTGGCTACAGCGACATCCTCGAATGGGCAAGCACAGGCCACACAGTTGTCATCGTCGACAATCCCCTGCGCTGGGCCGACCTGCTCAGCGATAAGGAGATCATGGATTACCGGGGATTCAAGCAGTTGGGGCGCTCCTGGTATGGAGGCAACTTCTTCTGCCGGTCACACCCCATCTTCGAGGGCTTGCCCACCGACTGTGTGTTCAACTGGGAGTATCAGTGCTTTGCCGCCTATAACCGCCGCCGCGTCGGTCTGCGCGACATGAATGGCGAGGTGCTCGTAGGCTGTGTGTCCGACCATCGCAAGGAGGTGTATTCAGCCCTCTCCGAGATAGCCGTAGGCAGAGGACGCGTGCTCATCACCACGCTCGACATTCCTGCATGTCTGCGTGGCACAGCCGCCTATAACAAGAAGGTGGACCTCGACGGTATGAACGAATCGATGAATACTTTCAACACGCAAGGTATGAACAAAGCCGACGCCGTAGGCCGCCAGCTCTTGCTCAACATGCTGCGTTACGCCTCTGGAAAGAGTAGCCAGCAGGCCCAGTAGCATGGTGTTTTTTATACGCCCTAAGTGTTAGTGTGAATCATACCATCTCGTGCAGATGGTATGATTTTTTATAATAATAAAAAAATCGTAACGGAAGAAGATAAATTAACTTCCGTTACGATGATAAGGTCTGCTTACTTCGCTGCCAATACCTCAACCTCTACCAAGGCCCCCTTGGGCAGCTTCTCTACAGCTACGGCAGAGCGGGCAGGGAAAGGCTGGCTGAAGAACTCGGCGTAAACCTCGTTCATGGCTGCAAAATCGTCCATGCTGTCCAAATAGACTGTAGTCTTCACCACGTGGGCGAGGTCGGTGCCGGCAGCCTTCAGGATGTTCTGCGCGTTGGTGAGCGCCTGGCGGGTCTGCTCCTTGATGCCACCCTCTACGAAATTACCCGTTGCAGGGTCGATAGGAATCTGACCCGATGCAAATACGAAACCATTAACTTCAATAGCCTGGCTATAAGGTCCTATAGCAGCAGGCGCGTTGTCTGTGTGAATTGCGTTCATAATTTTTACCTTTTAATTTTTTATTTTTTTTACCTTTTTATTTTTTTACCTTTTTACCTTTAAACAATATACAGGTGGAAGCCCTTTTCTTCGAGCGCCCCCTTGATTTCCTTCACGTGATCAGCATCACGGGTCTCCATGGTGAGACGCAGCACACACGAGTTCACCTTCTGGCGGTTGGCAGAACGGTCGTGGTGCACACCCGTGATGTTTCCACCCAAGCTTGCTATTACCGAGCACACTTCCACCAGTTCGCCCGGTTTGTCGTCGAGCTCCATCTCGATGGTGCATAGGCGTCCGCTCTTGGCAAGACCACGCGTAATCACACGGTTCAGAATCGTCACATCGATGTTACCGCCGCTCACGATACAGATAGTCTTCTTGCCCTTCACCGGCACCTTGTTGTACATCACGGCAGCCACACTGGCAGCACCGGCGCCCTCAGCCACCATCTTCTCGCTCTCTATCAGTTTCAGGATGGCTGCACAGATCTCGTCCTCGCTCACCGTCACAATCTCGTCTACGTATTTCGAGCAAGTCTCAAAAGTCAGCTTGCCAGGCTCCTTCACAGCGATGCCGTCGGCCACAGTTGCCACCGAGGGCAGTTTCTCCTGCTTGTGGTCGTGCAGACTCTGCACCATGCTGGCAGCACCCTCAGCCTGCACACCATAGATCTTGACCTTGGGGTTGAGCGACTTGATGGCAAACGCCACACCCGAAATCAGTCCGCCGCCGCCCACAGGCACCACGACTGCCTCCACCTCGGGCAGCTGGTCCAGAATCTCCAAGCCGATCGTCCCCTGACCGGCAATCACGTTCTCGTCGTCGAAAGGATGCACAAAGGTGTAGCCGTGCTTGTCGCGCAGCTCCAGTGCCCTCTGATAAGCATCATCGTAGACTCCCGGCACCAGACACACCTCAGCGCCCAATCGCTTGGTAGCCTCCACCTTCGATATAGGAGCGCCCTCGGGCAGACATATCAGGCTCTTCACACCCATGGCAGTAGCACCGAGCGCTACACCCTGGGCATGGTTGCCCGCCGAACAGGCTATCACACCCTTTGCCTTCTCTTCTGGAGAGAGTTGCGAAATCTTGTAGTAAGCACCACGAATCTTAAACGATCCCGTCTTCTGCAGACATTCCGGCTTCAGAAACACATCACTCTCTGGGTTGATTCGCGGAGTGTGAACCAGCTCAGTCTTTCTAATCACTTTGCTCAGCACGAAGCGAGCCTTGTAGAAATTGTCCAGCTGTAACATATTATATTATTTCATTAAATATTCAAAAACCTCTCTATCGCCACAGCCACACCGTCCTCCTCGTTCGACAGCGTCACGTAGTCGGCGTCGGCTCTCACCTCCGGCGCAGCATTCGCCATGGCCACACCCATTCCCGCCAATCGCAGCATACTCAGGTCGTTGTATCCGTCGCCGAAGGCAATCATATCTGCAGGCGTGAGGTTCACTTTAGCCAACAGTCTCAACAGCGACTGCGCCTTGTCGATGCCCTTCGGCACCAGTTCCAGGAAGAAAGGCGCCGATCTGAACACATCCATCTTGTCGCCCAGCTGTTCAGCCAGTTCTTCCTCGGCAACGATCATCGTTGTCGGTTCTCCCGTCATGAGCAGTTTGGTGGGGTTAGGCTCCAAGTGCATCAGCAGGTTGTCCACACGTCTGATGTTCATCTTGTTGATGCGCGACTCCTCCTTCACGTAAGGGTCGTCGGGCATTTCCGTCACGATCTCGTTTCCGGCGTAGCCCAACAGAGCATGTCCCTTCCGCTTGGCGTATTCGTAGATGACGGGGATGGCAGATGGCGGCAGGTGCTGTGCGAAGCATTCCTGCTGTGTGCCCCAGTCCACGATTTTTCCACCGTTGTAAGCCAGGATGAAACCGCCATGTGTGTCGAGCTTCAGCTCGTTGGCAAGCGGCACGATGCCATAGGTCGGTCTTCCCGAAGCCAGCACCACGATGGCACCCTCGTGCTGTGCCTTGAGTAGCACTTCACGTGTTTTGGGAGTTATCACCTTGTCGTGGTTGGTGAGAGTTCCGTCTAAGTCGAGTGCGATGATGCGGTAGGGCAAGTGTGCCTGATTTCTGTTTTGCTGTTTGTCCATATCTTGTCTTTTTGCTTGCAAAGGTAGTGCAAAACGAAGACAATACAAAATAAATTCATTTATTTTTATTGTTGAGTGCAGCCTACTTTATTAAAAGGTAGTGCAAAAATCTGAGTAAGCGAAGAGAATGAAAAAGTTTTTTCATTCTTGAGCGTGAAGATTTTATCCAAAACGAAGACAATACAAAATAAATTCATTTATTTTTATTGAAGTTTCGCAAATGAGGGAACTTCTGTCAAACATACAAAAAAACGCTCCCTCGACATAAGAATGCGAGAGGAGCGCCAACCTTTGTCAGAAAAGGGGTTTAACAGACATAATTTTCCTGATGATGTTATGACACCGTCGTGTCATTGGGCAAAATATCTTGTTCGGCAAAGTTAAGCATTTCTTATGAAAGTGCAAACACAGAAAAACTCACATCGTGTCTAAATGGGTGCAAGGAGTGCTTATGCTGTCGGAAAACGTGCCTATGTGGTAAAAAATAATCGTAAGTTAGAAGATAAAAGCAAAGAAAGTTTGTAGTCAAGGCTTTGTCGTTTCAAAAAAAATGATTAATTTCGCAGCAGATTATTTGGAATAAAAAAGTAGTGAAAACATATCTGAAGTACATGATCTTGGCGACAGTGAGCCTGTGCTTGCTGTTTGTGGCGGCTTGTAGTCGGCAGGAAGGAAAGGCTGTGCCTGATGCCGGGCAGCTCCTGTTGCAGCAGCTTGAGGACTCAATAGGTGCCAAGTCGCTGCAAGCCCGACAGATGATTCTCAAGGCTATGGCTGAGGCGCCAGACAGCATCGCTTACTATGAATGCTATGTCAGGATGGGCAAGATGTACTGTCTTTCTGCCACTCCCGACTCCATGGCACCTTATCTGAAGGCGACAATCGACTTTGCCAAGAGACAATCCTCATCGTCGAGGTGCAACGCTTTGTTGGCTTATGCTTATAATTGCCAGGCTGTCAACCTGCACAACTTCCACAAAGACCCCGACGAGGTGATCAGGCTCTATCATCGTGCCGACTCGCTGCTGGGGGAGAGTAATCTGCAGAGTCAGCGCCCACTGGTGTGTGCCAATCTGGCTGACGCCTATCTCTTCAAGAACCGCCTCGTAGAGGCTGCCGCGTGGTACAGAAGAGCACTCTTCCTGGTGGATTCGCTCGAGCTGCCCAAGCAAGACAACGTGACGCTCTACATGGGTCTTGCCACCATCTATCAGCAACTCAACGACTGGAAGACATCGCTGCGCTACTATCAGCAGACGGAGGCTTGCATGAAATCCATGTCGGTGGGAATGCAGGCTTATTTTCTGAACAACTATGGCAACTACTATTATTACGCCAAGGACTACGAGGCATCGCTCCGGAAGTTCGTCGCCCTGAAAAGCCTGTTGGAGAAACATCACATGCAGGACAATTTCGATATGTTCATCTGCAAGGTAAACCTGGCGGATGTGTATCTGAACCTCAATCGCCTCGACTCCACAGCTCATTATCTTGACGAAGTGGAGCCCTTTGCCAGCCGCACCAACGATGCGCTGATCACCTACTACTGCAACACCATACGTATAGGCCTGGCGGTGAAGCGTGGCAACATGGCAGAAGTGAAGTCGGTCCTCGACACGGAGAAGGGAATTGACACAGCCAACATCGCCTTTACGATGAGACAGGTGCGCAACAATTACCTGCGGCGCTACTATGAGTCGACGGGCAACTACCGCATGGCTTACGACAACCTGAGAGAGGACATGAGGAAGAACGACTCCTTGGAGCACAACCGCATCAATATGCGGGCCTCGGAAATCATGGAGCGATTCACGCAGGACACACTGAAGCTGCATCATTCTCTGGAACTCGAACGAAAGAATGCCGACATACAGCAGGCGCATGCCACAACCTTTGCCGTCGTGTCGGCTGCATTGGTGCTGGCACTGATATTCGCACTGTGGATATTGCGTACGCGAAAGCGCGACCTGCAGACGAAGATGAACATCATGAAACTGAGGCTGGGAAGCGCACGCAACCGCATCTCGCCCCACTTTGTGTTCAATGTGCTCAACAATAAGATTGTACACTCCGAACAGCAGGAAGCACACGAACTGCAGGAGCTTACCCGACTCATCAGAGCCAACCTCGACATCTCGTGCCAGCTGGCTGTAACCCTGGGCGATGAACTCGACTTCGTGAACCAGTATGTGAAGGTAGAACAGCAGTTGCTGAGCGATGACTTCGACTTTCATATTCATATCGCTCCCGATGTATATATAAATAAGGTGAAGATACCCTCCATGTTTGTGCAGATACTGGTAGAGAATGCCTTTGTGCACGGACTCAGAGGATGGGAAGGACACAAGCAACTCGACATCAGCGTGGAGCGCAGGCAGAAGATGATACGGATAGCCGTATGCGACAACGGACCCGGTTTCGATATACGAAGCGTGGGACGCAGCAAGCGCACGGGGCTCAGCATCATCACGCAGACCGTAGCCATCGTGAATGAGCGCAACAGAAGCAAGATGTCCTTCGCCATGACCAACAGGAAAGACGAGGCGGGTAACGCCTGTGGATGTGAGGCTGTCATCATGGTGCCAGACGACTTCCGACTGGATTTCTAAACCCCGAAAGTAAAAGAAAACAAAAACCAACATCACATACAGCTCATGAAAACAATCATTATCGACGACAACAAGGATGCAGCCCGAAACCTGGCAGAGCATCTCGCAGATTACGACGAGGTCAGCGTGGCAGGCATCGCCTACAACGGATTTGACGGACTCACTATGGTGAGCGAGCATCAGCCCGACCTGATATTCCTCGACGTACAGCTGCCCGACATCTCGGGGCTCGACTTCCTCGACCGTGTCGACATCTTCACGCATGGACGCTGCCGTGTAGTGATGTACACCGCCTATGATGAGTTTGTGCTGCCTGCCTTCCGCAAAAAAGCCTTCGATGTACTGCTCAAGCCCATAGACGGGAAAGAACTGGCAACGGTAATGGGCAGACTGCAGAAAGTGACAGCCGCAAGCGACGGCAAGAAGGAAATGCAGGACGGCAAGAAGAGCGACGACAAGTTTCTGCTCTATACCAACACCGTAGACTTTCGGCTCGTGGACAAGCGCGACGTGTGCCTCTTTCAGTACAACCATGAGGTGCGGTGCTGGGAGGCTGTGGTGGCAGGATGCAAGACTCCGGTGAGACTGAAGCGCACACTGAAGAGCGAGGAACTGCTCGATTTCGACAGCCAGTTTGTGCAGGTGAGCCAGCGATGCATCATCAATATGAACTATCTCATCGAGGTGGTCGACAACGTGTGCCATTTCTATCCACCCTTCGAAACGCTCACTCATGTCAAGGTGGGGCGGTTCTATCGGCGCAAACTCATAGAGAGGTTCAGCAGTCTGTAGACAACCCCCGTCATTGTGTGAAAAATCACTATCGTGAGCTGTTTTGTGCCAAAAACTACTATTATGAGCAGTTTTGTGCGATTTTATTATAAAAAATCGTCAATATGTTAGCCATTTGCCAAGAATTTTGTAATTTTGCACCGCAAACTTTAAACAAACAATAAAAGAATGGCTAATTTGAGATTTGAGGTTGTAGCCGAGGCCTTCAAAAAAAGACCTGTAGAGGTGGATGCTCCCAAGACAAGACCTTCGGAGTATTTCGCCAAGTATGTATTCAACCGCCAGAAGATGTACAAGTATCTTCCATCCGATGTGTACGAGAAACTCATCGACGTGATAGACAACGGTACCCGACTGGATCGTTCCATCGCCGACTCTGTGGCAGCCGGCATGAAGCTATGGGCAGAGGAAAACGGGGTAACACACTATACGCACTGGTTTCAGCCCCTCACAGAGGGAACAGCTGAAAAGCACGACGCCTTCGTAGAGCACGACGGAAAGGGCGGCATGATAGAAGAGTTCTCCGGAAAACTGCTCGTACAGCAGGAACCTGACGCCAGTTCATTCCCCAACGGAGGTATTCGCAACACCTTCGAGGCGCGTGGCTATTCGGCATGGGATCCAACATCGCCGGTCTTCATCATCGACGACACACTGTGCATTCCTACCATCTTTATCTCTTACACTGGCGAAGCTCTCGACTACAAGGCTCCGTTGCTGCGTTCGCTCCACACACTGAGTGAGGCGGCTACCGACGTGTGCCATTACTTCTATCCACAGGTCAAGAAGGTGCAGACCAACCTGGGATGGGAACAGGAATATTTCCTTGTGGACGAGAGTCTCTACTCGGCACGCCCCGACCTGATGCTTACTGGGCGAACCCTTATGGGGCACGATTCAGCCAAAAACCAGCAGATGGACGACCATTACTTCGGCACCATTCCAGAGCGTGTGCAGGCGTTCATGAAAGACCTTGAAATCCAGGCTCTCGAACTGGGTATTCCCTGCAAGACACGCCATAACGAAGTAGCGCCAAACCAGTTTGAGCTGGCTCCTATCTATGAGGAGTGCAACCTCGCTGTCGACCACAACATGCTGTTGATGAGCTTGATGAAGCGTGTGGCTCACAAGCACAGCTTCCGAGTACTGTTGCATGAAAAGCCATTTGCCGGTGTCAACGGCTCGGGCAAGCACAACAACTGGAGTCTCTGTACCGATACAGGTGTGCTGCTCCATGCTGCAGGCAAGACTCCCGAGGACAATCTGCGCTTTGTCGTCTTCATCGTGGAAACCCTGATGGGCGTGTACAAGCACAACGGTCTGCTCAAGGCCTCCATCATGAGTGCCACCAATGCGCACCGACTGGGTGCCAACGAGGCTCCTCCAGCCATCATCTCATCTTTCTTAGGCAAGCAGCTCACCGACCTGCTCGATCATATCGAGAAAGCCGACAAGGAAGAACTCTTTGCCCTGGCAGGCAAGAAGGGTGTGGAGCTCGATATTCCGGAGATTCCTGAGTTGATGATCGACAATACCGACCGCAACCGCACCTCCCCATTCGCCTTCACCGGCAACCGATTCGAGTTCCGTGCCGTAGGCAGCGAGGCCAACTGTGCATCGTCGCTCATCGTGCTGAATGCAGCTGTAGCCGAGGCGCTGCAGAACTTCAAGACAAGAGTTGATGCACTCATCGAGGCAGGCGAGGACAAGACTTCCGCCATCATCGACGTAGTGCGCGAGGATATCAAGACCTGCAAGCCCATCCGCTTCGACGGCAATGGCTACAGCGACGAGTGGAAGGAAGAAGCTCAGAAGCGCGGACTCGACTGCGAGGCGTCCTGCCCCGTTGTCTTCGACCGTTATCTCGACAAGGAAAGCATCGACATGTTCGCCAAGACCAATGTGATGAGCGAGAGTGAGCTGAAGGCGCGCAACGAGGTGAAATGGGAAATCTACACCAAGAAGATTCAGATAGAGGCCCGTGTGATGGGCGACCTCTCGATGAACCACATCATTCCTGTGGCAACCCACTACCAGAGCCGTCTGGCAAAGAATGTAGAGGGCATGATCAATATCTTCGGCGGAGAGGAAGGCAAGAAACTCACCGCTCGCAATGTGAAGATTATCCGCGAGATAGCCGAGCGCACGCAGACCATAGAGACTGGAGTAGAGGCTCTGGTGAATGCCCGTAAAGTGGCCAACAGAATAGAGAGCGAGCGCGAGAAGGCAGTGGCTTATCACGACACCGTGGCGCCTAAGATGGAGGAAATCCGTTATCAGATCGACAAACTCGAGCTTCTCGTAGCCGATGAGCTCTGGACACTGCCAAAGTATCGCGAGCTGCTCTTCATCCGGTAATGTATTAAGAATAAGAACACAACATATTCATAAAAAGGCTGACTTCATTTCGAAGCCAGCCTTTTATCTTATAGGGAAGCCACCGCCATTCTAAAAGTTCTTACCAGTGCCAGAGTCCATAAACTCAGCATCAGAGAAAGTGAAGTCAGCCGAGTTCGACACACCGAAGAGATTGCCGGTGGTGTATTTCGTCACATAGTTGGTTTTCAGATGAACGTTCTCAAAGGACAGACTCTTCAGCAGCGTGCCCTCAGAGTCCAGCATCTCCACATCCACCTTGATATTCTCCTCCTCCGCCGAGCTCAGGAAGACATAAGCGTTAAACCGGGAATAAGTATTGCTCATCTCGATTGTCGGAGTCACCACGCTCACGTCAGCCGCCAGACCTGTCGTAGGATTCCATTTGTTGCTGCAGTTACCCGAAATGCGGAACTTCATATTCTTCACCACGTCCGTCGTGGCACCTTTATTTTCAATGGTAAACTTAGCCACAGAACGCTTCATATTGCAATTAAAAGCATTGTTTCCATCCTTTACCATTATCTTCTGGCAAACAGCCGCCATGTCTGTCACCTTGTTGGGGAAGACAACCTCCGTCACAGAATTAATCTTCACATCGGCATTCTTGCTGGCTACAGCCACCATATCATATTCACCCACAGGAACCTGCATACTGACATGACCGAAGTCGTCTGCCATTTCAGCCTTCACCTGTCTGAAAACGATAGTTTTTCCCGTGCCATTGGTAGGGATCAGAGAAATATCCAAGTAAGTAAACGGGCTGTTCTTCAAAGCAGTACTCGTACTGCTTTCGTCTGCTCGAGTCTTTGCCTGAGAATTTTCCAATGACTGCATGGTCACTTGGTAAAACGACAAGCTAACTTGCTGGTTCGCTACATGGGATGATTCATTACCATCACCGTTTTCGGTTGTACAACCGGCACTAACTAATAGTGCAATAGCCATAATTAGGCTGTTAATTGTAAACTTTAGATTCATTATCTTAAGTTTTAGGTTATTAGAAAGTATCGAAACTTTTTCGGTACATGCTTCAAAAATAAGAATTATTAATAAGAAATTACAATTTAAACCTTTTAAAACCGATTTATTTAATATAATTTACACCGATTTTATAAATATTTATCTAAAAATAGCATTAAAAAATAAAAAGTATCTATATATGCCGTTATGCTCGATGAACAGCGAGAGCGAGCCTCGGGCTGCCAGCTCGTGCGGTGTGTCGGTCTCGAAACGCCCAGGGCTAAGAGCTTCTGCCCCTACAGGCAGGGTGTGTTGCTGCTCGGTACTGGCAGCTGTCCCAGAAAAGCCCCTTTTCCTATTCCATCTCCCATATCGGCATAACCTCAATCCTTATTCCGTCTCGTTCGAAGGTCTCCCGTTGGGAGAAAGTGATGATTTTTCCCTGTTTGCAGCCTGTAACGGAGGAGGCAGCTGTCAAGCCTCCTATCTCTCGTTCTACGTTATCATCATTCAATGTCCAGCAGACTTGTATCAGCTCAGCTACACGCTCGCCCTTTTTCACAACGAAGTCGCATTCCTTCGATTCATAGAAGTAGAATATCCCGTCCTCTTCTCCAAGTGTTCTCTCTAAGTTGAGATAAACGATATTCTCCAAAGCCTTGCCTGCATCTTCGCTCTCAGGCAATAATACGGCATTGCGCAGGGCAATGTCTGCCACATAATACTTGGCAGGAGCAGAACGCTGTTTTACCATCGACTTATCGTATTTTTCCACTTTGCGAAACATGAAAATGTTGCAAGCATAGTCGAGCCACAGATAGAGGGAATCCTTGGAGACCTTTAAGCCTTGCGATTTCAAGTCGTTATAAATATTGTTCACGCTGGTCGGCTTCGTGAGTTTGTTCATCACACTCTTTAAGAAATAACGCACCACCGAAGGAGAAGCTCCGATATGACAATGCTCCACCATATCCCTGAAGAGCATGGTGTTGAAGTAAGACTGCAGGATTTTGACTTTTTCCATCTTGCTTTTTTCGAGAACAACCTCTGGAAAACCGCCCTCCTCGCAATAACCGCGGAAGGAGACCGCTATCTTTGCCTTGCCAGCTTCGCTAAATGGATTTACCTTGATGCCTTTGAACGCCAAATATTCCTTGAAACTCAAAGGATACTCGCGATATTCGTCAGGCCATCCTCGCAAAGCGGAAGCCATTTCTTCTGAAAGCATCTTGGCTGTGCTACCTGTTACATAGATATGCTTGCAATAATTCTTATACACCCGGAGAACAAAGAGTTCCCATCCCTCTATGAGTTGTATTTCATCAAAAAACATATAAACATCCTTAAGCGATGTGTCGGGATACATTTCACGATAAGCTTGCAGCAATTCATCGAAGTTTTCGGGCGACATGGAAAGAAAACGTTCATCGTCGAAGCCTACATAGAGGATGCGCTCTTTTGGAGTTCCTTGTTGTAGCAGGCGATTAATCGTAAGTCCCAATAATGATGACTTTCCGCAACGGCGAATGCCAGTAACAGTCACGATGCGGTTTCCATCCAACGGAAGTTGGGTGCTTCTCTCTTGCAAGGCAAAAGGTAATTCCTCTTGGTGCAAGGAAATGATTGACTGAAATGTGCTGCGTAGTTCCATTTGTGTACCTTCTTTATTACTGATTATTTTATTGTTAATATGTAGATACCTACACTCGGTCGCAAAGACACAAACTTTCCTTCTAAAAAGGAAAGAAATCGGTAATAATTTCCTTTTCAAAAGGAAAGTTTCTGTTTTTATCTAAAATCTCTTTTTGCTCTTTAAAGCTCTAGTTGTTGTCTTGCAGTAGCCATTTCCAGATAGGTACTACCTCTATCGTATAACCATCTGCCTTTATTTGGGTCTGGTAATCACGGGTGATGATGTAGCCGTGATAGCCTGGAAAGGCTTTCAGAAATTTTATCAGTCCTCCTACTTCTCGCTCGTAGGTTGCCTCATCATTCAGATTGTAAGATACCTGTATGGCCAACTGGGCAGAAGGAACGCAGAAATCTATCTCTACGTTCTTGTTGAAATAATAGAGCAAGGTTTCTTCTGTCGTGTTTCTGAATCTTCTGTTCAGTTCTATCGCCACCATATTCTCCAACAGCTTCGTTTCTCCCTGAAACAGAAAGAGATTGAGTATTCCATTATCGGCAACGTATCTTTTTTGAAGTGTTGCCTGTTCTGTCATAGGTGAAACCAGATTCGGAATCGGGAAGAAGATATACGCATCTTGCATGTATTCCAGGTAATCCTTTAGGGCTGGCAAACTGATGGTGTCTCCGGTAGATTTCACCATGTGTTGCAATCTGGTCAGGGATGAAGGCTGCATCACGCTATCGGCAAGTTTTTTAGCCAGGAAGCGGAATATTCTTGAATTGCGAATGCTGTTTCTCTCCACGATGTCGCCAATCAGAATTTTCTGATACAGGGCGTTGAGATATTCCCGCTTGTCGGGCTGCTCAAACGATTCTGCTATTCCCCCTTCGTAAAAGTAGGAATCAAAATAGTTGGATACTATTGATTTTATCTGTTGGTTGTATTCCCAGTTTTCACCTGGTTCTACTTGATGATAGGTTAGGTATTCTGCAAAGGAAAAAGGAAAGATTTCCTTCGGAATGTATCTTCCTCCAAGTGTAGAATACATTTCCTTGCCCAGCATCTTGGCGTTGCTGCCTGTAATCATCACGCGATATTGGGAGTCAGCCAAGCGGCGGGCAAATTTCTCCCAACCTTCTATATTCTGAATCTCATCAAGATAGACGAAGGGCTGTTTGCCTGGATATAGTTCCATGTAGGAATCCAGGATAGTGCCCAGTTCTTCAGCCTTGAGGGATGACAAGCGCTCATCCTCAAAGTTGATGTAGAGAATATCTTGGGCCGACTGTTCTCCTTTGTTGAGTCTGGTCTGAATATCCTGATACAGTAAGTAGGATTTTCCTGCTCGTCTGATACCTACGAGAATATAATTCGACTTGTCGCCGAAAAGGAAATCTCGGTGAACCAGTTTGTAGTTCGGGATGGCTATTTGCTTCTCGATGATGATATTTTTGATAATTTGCTTGTCCATACAGAAATATTTTAAAGTATACTTTGCAAAAATACGGAAATATTTCTAACTATACTTCGAAATAATCCTAGAAAGCGGTTTGTTTAAGGAAAATTAATGTTTTTCCTATGATTTTCTGTTCCTAAGGTGAAAAGCAAATGGATTGGGCTTGCCTTCTATAGAAGAGGGGATTTCCCTGGGGCTGCGTTCCAGTTACCCTGCTAAATCTTCCAGATTCCAGTTCTTCCAATTAATTTTAAGAGGGTATGCATCTTTCGCTTGTCCGTCTGCTTTACTTTTTATATTGTGTAACATATTGATTATTAATTAATTATATATATAAATATATATATAAAAAGGAGGGTAGGATGGATATGCTGAAAAATTAATTAGAAGATTTGGAATTTGGAAGATTTTGTTAGCTTGCTTCTGTCTAAAAGGTTAATAATCAAATAGTTAAATAAGTTCTCTACTTTCCGAAATCAGAAAAAAGAAAATATTTCTTCCAAAAAAGGGGCGTTTTTCGGGATTTTATTCATATTTTTGCCCTGTCGTTTGATACGATTTCAACAACAAACAATTCAAAACCTAAAAAAATAGTGGGATTATGAACATATTTAAAAAGCTATTTGGTGGCCAAAAGACTACTGAGGAAGTGAAACAGGAGAAGGAAAAAGACTTCGACATGGTGAAATATGATGGTGTTCGTGCTCTCCGCATGCATCAATTTGACCTTGCAGCCAAGTCTTTGGAACACGCTCTGCAGTTGAATGCCGAAGATTTGGAATGCCGCGACTATCTCTCGCAGGCTTACATCTCTATGGGTGATCTGCAGAAAGCCTATGAGCAGTTGCAGATTCTCTCGGAAGCCCAAACCGACAACG
This sequence comes from Segatella intestinalis, assembly GCF_029348455.1. Classification (NCBI taxonomy): domain Bacteria; kingdom Pseudomonadati; phylum Bacteroidota; class Bacteroidia; order Bacteroidales; family Prevotellaceae; genus Segatella; species Segatella intestinalis. The sequence goes on along the minus strand of NZ_JARJVV010000001.1, from coordinate 123,310 downwards.
TGGCGGTGTTGCTGCGTATGGCGGATGTGGCGTATATGATGGAGAACTATACTGCCATGTTGGAGGTATGCGATAAGGCTCTTCACCTGGACACATCGAATCTGCAGACCTATCTCTATTATGCCAAGGCTTGCCGGGGATTGGGCGAACCCATCCGTGCCGTGTCGATGCTGACTGAGGCGATAGGCAAGCGTGAGGATTTCTATGCCGCCCGATTGCTTCGTGGCAGCATCCTGTTGGATCAGGCTCAGCTTTCCGAGGCAGAACTCGATGCAACTTTCCTCTATGAGCATATTCCGGGCAACGAGGATGTGCTGTTGTTGAAGGCTCGTGTAGAGAAGGCGCAGGGAAAGATGGAGGAGGCTGAACAGACCTACGGTAAGGTGATGGAGGTAAATCCTTTCTCTATTGATGCGTATCGCGAGCGCAGCGAGGTTCGCAGAAGTCTGGGTGATAGTGCCAGTGCTGCCGAGGATGAGGCTGCTGCCAAGGAAATGGGTGCCGAAATTCCAGAACCATCAGAGGGAATAGAGCAGAAAATCAAGGAGAAAATGCAGCAGATGGACCCCTATAAGGTTTTCCATAACGAATACTGAATAATAGAATTTCATCTTTCTAACTGGGAAAAATATTTTCCCAGTTAGAAAGATTATTTTTTATAACTACAAGTCGTCGTTTTCATCGTCTACAGCACTTCCTTCTTCAGATGCTTATAAAGCCACAGGAAGGCGGGGATGAGGAAGAGGTCTGCCATGACCCAGGCTACCGGGTCGCCGAAGCAGACTCCTGTCCATGCCAGGGCAGGCACTAACCAGAGACTCACGCCGCATCTCGCTATCATCTCCATTACGCCACTCATCATCGAGAGATTGCTGTAACCCAAGCCCTGGATGCTGTAGCGCAGGATGGTGAGCAAGCCCAGACAAGGATAGAAATAGTTGGCTATGCGCATAAACTGGGCAGCATAAGTTACCACCTCAGCCTCGCCCTTATCCACGAAGAGCATCATCATCTCGTCGGCAAACGGATAGATGAGCAGGAAGGTGAAGACGAAATAAACCACCATCATCTTGATGGCTGCCCTGACGCCCTGACCGATTCGCTCCAACTTCCTGGCTCCCAGGTTCTGACCGCAATAGGTTGCCATTGCCACTCCGATGTTCTCGAACACGCAGGTGAAGAGGTATTTGATGCGCATAGAGGCGGTGAATGCTGCTACATAAACCGTTCCCAAAGCGTTGTTGGCACTCTGAAGCATGATGAGACCGATGGCGGTAATGGAGAACTGCAGTCCCATCGGAACGCCGTTGTTCAGCAGTATGCTTACCTTCTTGTTGTCAAACTTCTTTTCCTCGCCCTTCGGTATCAGAATCTGCATCTTCTTATGGATAAACCTGATACAGAGCAGCACGGAGATGCCCTGCGATAGCCAGGTGGCGATGCCTGCTCCCTCTACGCCCAACCCCATGCCGAGAATGAGAATGGCATCGAGTATGATGTTGATGACGGAGGCGGTGATGAGAAAATAGAATGGCTGCTTCGAGTTGCCTAAGGCACGGATTTGACCGGAGAGGAGGTTGTAGGCGATGGTGAAAGGTATCGCCGCAAACTGCAGCATCAGGAAGATGTAGGCATCGTCGAAGACTTCCTTCGGCGTATTCACCAGGTGCAGTATCTTTCCGCAGAAGATGCAGGAAAGGAAGGTGATGACGACGGCAAACACCACGGCGATGCGGATGCTGTTGCTGACGTAAGTCCGCATCTTGGGGTAATCTTTGGCGCCGAAAGCCTGGGCGACTGGGATGGCGAAACCGGCACAGGAGCCGTTGCAGAAGCCCATGATGAGGAACATGATGGAGCTGGATGCGCCTACTGCCGCAAGGGCTCCCACGCCTATCCATCTTCCCACGATGGCGGCGTCGATGATGAGGTACATCTGCTGAAGGATGTAACCCAGGATGAGTGGTATTGCAAATTGGATGATGGCTCGCAAGGGCGAGCCTACCGTCATGTCGTTTACCGACTTTGATTTTTGGGTTTTGTCCATTGATTTTTATGATTAGTTTTTTTGTTATCCTATTCGAAAAGTTATTTTTTTCAGGAGTTTAAGGAGTTAAGGAGTTATCGCTTCCTTCGGTCGCTGAGGAGTTAAGACAACGGCCTTGAGGGAATGGTTAATGTTTTGTGTTTAATATCAAGTCCACAAAGCTGTTGTCTTAACTCCTTTAACTCCTTAACTCCTTCTTGATTTCTGCCATTTTGTTGCGGCGCTCAATGGAAAACGTATCTCCGTGGGTTTCCACGTAGTCGAAGAGCATGAAGGCCTTGCCGAGGAGTTCGTCCCTTGTGGGCTGCCCCACGGTATCGGCCTCGTGATAATAGAGTTCGGCGAGCATGTTCATCTTGGAGAGCCGCTTCTCCTCGTCGGCGATGCCTGCCATGGCTTTCATCACGTCGTCGATGGTGGCGACGCTGTAGAAGGCATAAGGACCTACGTATTGGTCATAGAGCTCCTTAATCTTCTCGCGTCTCACCTCTACCTCTTTCTTTTCGAGCATTCTCTCGAGTGCGGCCATAAACTCTCGTATCAGTCGCTGTATGTAGTCTCGTTGTAGCATATTTTTTATTTTGTTGTTATTGTTGCGTTATCTAATAGACTCATTGGTATTGCCATGACTAAGGCAAAGTTCAGGGAGTATTGTGAGAAGAGTTCCTAAAAACTCTCCTCTACCCCGTACAATGGGACATTCTTCATCCACTCTTGCTCCTTGTATGGCGACATGGAGAAGCGGATGGCTCGCAAGTCGGGATGGGCGTCAAAGAAGGCGCGAAGTGACTTGGAACGCAGGTTCTCTTCCGCTTTTACCTCTATCGGAGTTATCACCCCTTGGTGCTGGGCAAGGAAGTCTATCTCCAAGCGAGCGTCTCCCCTACTATAATAATAGGTGTAAATGTCCTGTTGACATAATAGCTGAGTAAGGACGTAGTTTTCCGTGAACGCCCCCTTGCTCTCCGTCATGGCTTTGTTGGAGATGAGCATTTGGGCAGGTTCCATCTCGCTCAGCGCACCCAGGAGGCCGACATCCAGGAGAAACAGCTTGAAGGCATTGAGGTCTTCGTAAAACTTCAAAGGCATTCCAACTTCTCTTACTCGGGAAATGCGATAGGTGAGGCCTGCATCCACCAACCATTGTATTGCCATCTCAAAATCCTTGGCTCGTGCTCCGCTTCTCACCGCTCCATAGATGAACTTCTTGTTTTCCTTGGCAAGCTGGGAAGGGATGGATTGCCAAACCATGCTGATGCGAGTGGCTTCATTTGGGCTGACATGCTTCGACATGTCACTACGATAAATGGTGAGAATGTTGTTCTGAACCTGTCTGACGAGATTTGCATCGTTGGTTGCAAGATAAGTTTTCACAGCCTCAGGCATTCCCCCTACAAAATAATATTCTCTTAATATCTTGATGAGTTTATCATGAAGTAATGTGATGGTCTTCCAGTCTTTACTTTTCAATATGTTCAGCAACTGTTCTTCGTCTTTTGCCATAAGAAACTCTTCGAAAGACATAGGGTAGAGTCGAAGGATATCAACCTTTCCCACTGGGGCGGATTCTCCTTGGTGCATGGCAACGCCTAAAAGTGAACCTGCTACAGCCACATGGTATTCTGGTGCATTTTCACAGAAATACTTCAGCGAGGAAAGTCCCTTGTGAAGTTCTTGTATTTCATCCAGAATGATAAGCGTTTTGCCAGGGATTATAGGCTGTTTGCTAATGGCTCCGATAACCATTAGGACTCGCTTCATATCATAATCTTCTGCAAATATGTTGGCAATCTCAGAGTTTCCATCACAGTTGATGTAGGCTACGTGGTCATATTCCTGTTTTCCAAACTCCTGGAGGATATAAGTCTTGCCTACTTGTCTTGCTCCTGATAAGATTAAGGGCTTTCTGCAAAGGCTCTCTTTCCATGCTTTTAATTGTTCTATGACCGTTCTTTTCATCCTTACATACATTTTGAAGTTGTTAATGATGCTAATAACTTGCTGTTATGATGTTTAAACAGCTCTGTCGGTTGCAAAGATACACTTTTTTACACGAACTTTCAAATGTTTTCAACACTTTTTTACACGAACTTTACTCGTATGCATACACTTTTTTACACGAACCTTCCTCGTATTACGTTCATGACAACCGCTTTCCCATCTTATTCGTTGTTGTTGATAGCCTCCACATACTCCCACAGTTTCTTGTAGAAAGGATGCTTCGTCATGGTGTCTTTGTTGCCCAGGATGATGAGCTTCATGCGGGCACGCGTCATCGCCACGTTCATGCGGCGCAGGTCTTTCAGGAAACCGATCTGTCCCTCGTCATTGGACCGCACCAAGGAGATGAGGATCACGTCGCGCTCCTGTCCCTGGAATCCGTCCACCGTGTTGACGCTGATCAGGCGGCGGTAAGGCTTGAAGAACTCATACTTCTTGATGAGCTTCTTGAGGTATTGCACCTGAGCACGATAGGGCGAGATGATTCCCACGTCGATTCGCTCGTCAATTACGCGCTGTTTGCCTATCTTGGTGAAGTATTCCGCCAGGGTGAGGAGAGTAAGCTCCGCCTCTGCCTTGTTGATGCGGCCGAAGCTCTCGCCCACAAACTGCTCTTTGAAGTTCATGTCTACATTCTGCGGGGAAACTGGTGCTGAAACCGGATTATGATCCGCCGACGATGAACTGGATGCAGTATCCTCGGAAGCCTCTTCCCCCTCGATGGTTATCTGATTCTCCGTGTCTCCTGTGTCGATCCATGTGATGGCGTGGTCGTAGTCCAGGATGCTCCGGTATTTTATCTGTGGCGCACTCTGCACCTTGCCGTGGTAGAACCAGTCGCTCGAGAATCGCATGATCTCCTCGTTCATGCGGTATTGTATCTTCAGCAGCGTCACCACCTCGGGTTTGTTCTCGGCGATGCGCTCCATCAGCGTCTTGCCCAGTCCTGCTCTCATGGCGGCGATGCTCTTCACCGTAGGCGGCAGCTGACAGTGGTCGCCCGCCAGCACTACTCTGCCGGCTCTTCTCATCGGAATCCAGCAGGCTGCCTCTAAGGCTTGAGCTGCCTCGTCGATGAAGAGTGTGCCAAACTTCATTCCCTCCAAGAGTCTGTGGGACGAGCCTACCAGCGTGCAGGCGATGACTCTTGCCTCGCCCATCAGCTCGGCGTTGATTCTTATCTCTATCTCGGCGGCACGGCTCTTCAGCCTGTCCATCTTCTGGTGGAAGTTCTCGCTTCCCTTCTTGCGGTTCTTGCGCAGTTCGCGGATGGCCTTGCGGATGGCCCACAGCTGCGGATAGTCGGGATGGTTCTCGAAGCGTCGCTCGTAGGTGAAACCGAGCATCTTGTCGTTGACTCGTGTCGGGTTGCCGATGCGCAGCACGTTGATGCCTCTGTCCACGAGTTTCTCTGAGATCCAGTCCACCGCCATGTTGCTCTGGGCGCACACCAGCACCTGGCTCTCCCGCATCAGCGTCTCGTTGATGGCTTCCACCAGGGTCGTGGTCTTTCCTGTTCCTGGAGGACCGTGCACGATGGCTACGTCCTTCGCCCACAGCACCTCGTTCACGGCCTGTTCCTGGGTGGGGTTGAGCCAGGGAAATCTCATGGGCTCAAAGCTGTATCGTTCTGCTTTCCGGTGCGAGTAGAAGAGGTCGCGCAGATAAGCCAGGCGGTTGTTCTTGGCTTTCATCGTGCGGTCGAGGGCATCGAACATCGTCTTGTAGCTCGTCTCGTCGAACGACAGCTGAACGCCCACTGGCACGTCAGCCTGCTGCAGTTCGAGCAGCGGTGCCGAGTCGGGTACGGTAATCACCATTCTGTCGCCGTCCACATAGCTCACGGTGCCTGTGAAGGAGAAGTATTTCAACATCTTCTTTTCTGTCTTCCCGTCTGTCTGCGCGGATTTGTTTTCCCCTGCCTTAAAGAACATGACGGGTCTTCCGAACTCAAAGTTGTGTTCGATGTCCTGGTCTTCGGTACGGAACACCTCTATGGCGTTTTGGTTGAGCGAGTTGTAGAAGCTTTTTCCTATGCGTAGCGGAAACCAGGCATCGCCTCTCTTCACCTTTCGCTGCATTCCCATCTGTTCGGTCTGTTTGCGAAAGGCTTCTTTCTCGGTGTAATACTCTATTTGCAGTAGGGTACGTTGCTGAAGCAGTGCTTGTATTGGTGATGTTTGTTCCATATCGTGTGCAAAAGTACGGCTTTTTTTTGGGAAAGATAAGTATTATCAAGAAAAATCACTTATCTTTGCATCATGAAATCATCTGTTCTTCTCAGCGAACTCAGCATCGGCTACCGCCATCGGGGCGAAACCAAGGTCGTAGCCCGTCATCTCACAGGCTGCCTCTGTGCCGGTGAGTTGACCTGCCTCATTGGTCCCAACGGCGTAGGCAAGTCTACCCTGTTGCGCACTCTTTCGGGCTTTCTCCGCCCCTTGCAGGGCGAGGTGCTGCTCGGTACTGGCAGCCGTCCCGTACCCCTTTCCAGCCTCACCCGTGGCGAGCTTTCGCGCCAGATGAGCATCGTACTCACCGCCAAGCCAGAGACCTCGGGGCTCACCGTAGCCGACCTTGTCGGCATGGGGCGCTCCCCTTATACCGGGTTCTGGGGCCGTCTGAGTCAGGCAGACCGTGCCCTTGTCGCCGAAGCCATGCGTCAGGTCGGCATCAGTCATCTCAGCGACCGCAGGATAAGCACGTTGAGCGATGGCGAGCGACAGAAGACGATGATCGCCAAGGCTTTGGCGCAGTCCACGCCCATCCTCTTCCTCGACGAGCCCACGGCGTTCTTAGACTATCCCAGCAAGGCAGAGATGCTGCAGTTGCTGCGCAGCCTGGCTCACAATCTTGGCAAGACCATATTCCTCTCCACCCACGATATAGAAATAGCGCTTCAGCTTTCCGACCGCCTCTGGCTGATGCAGTCAGGCCGTTTCGAGACCGGTACACCGCACGAGCTGGCTGCCCGAGGCTCGCTCTCGCTGTTCATCGAGCATAACGGCATACACCTTGACAAGGATTCGCTGGCAATAAGGATTGAGGAAGAGTGAGGGGGCTTTATTTTGATAACTGACTTTCAGGGCGTGCTGCTTCTGGAGCTTTTGGGCCTTCAGCCCGTACTTAAACCACTTGCGAAACTTCAGTACAAAGCCCACTTGAAAAAGCCAATTTTACGAAGACCTACTTTTGATTATCAATAAGTTGCAAAGACAAAAAATACGATTTTCGACTTTTTCAAGTGGACTCAGTACAAAAAATAATTGGAGAGAAAGGAAAATCTTTCCTTTTAAAAGGAAATAATTACCGATTTCTTTCCTTTTAAGAAGGAAAAAATGTATCTTTGCAACCGCAAAGTCCCTTGAAAAAGTGGCAGAGCAGAACAAAAAGTCCCTTGAAAAACGTGCATGGATTCAAGAAAAGTCCCTTGAAAAACGTGCACAGCATCAAGAACAACACATCATAAATCATTAGAAAACAGATGTTTAAACGAAAAATCGAGAAATATCTCAAAGAATGGAAGAGTGATGAGCACAAAATGCCTCTCATCATCAAAGGATGTCGCCAATGCGGAAAGACATTCTCGGTACTCGATTTTGCCCATAAAAATTATGAGCATGTTGTGTATATAGACTTTTTCCAGCACCCAGAATACAAGTCGGTATTTGATGGTGGCCTGGACATCGATCTTCTCTGCATGACACTTTCTACCTTAATACCTGATGCCAATTTCGTATCGGGCAAGACCTGTATCATCTTTGACGAGATACAGGAATGCCCACGGGCCCGCACAGCCTTGAAATTCTTCAAGACTGATGGCAGATACGATGTCATCGGTACGGGTTCCCTGCTGGGAGTCAGCGGTTACCATACCAAAGCTTCGTCAGAGGCTCCAATTCCTGTAGGTTACGAGACTATCATAGACATGTATCCAATGGATTTTGAGGAATGGCTCTGGGCAAATGGCATTAAGAAAATGACCATCGACTACCTGCATCGCTGTCTGGAAGAAAAGACTCCAGTACAAGAAGCCATCCACGAAAGAATGCGCCAACTGCTGCTGCAATATTGCATTGTTGGCGGAATGCCAAGAGCCGTGAGCGTATTTATGGAAACTCATAATATGCAAAACGTGCTACGGATGCAGCAAGCCATCATCGAAGAATATAAAGTAGATATGCTGAAATATGCTCCACAAGCTGACAAGTCGAGAATCAGAGAATGCTTCGAGTCAATTCCACGTCAACTGAGTAAGGAAAACAAGAAATTCGCATACGCCACAGTACGCCCCAACGGCAGAGGACGTAAATATCAGGGCAGTTTGCAATGGATAGAAGATGCAGGCATTATCCGCCGTTGCTACAATCTGTCTGCGCCCGAACTCCCGCTTGATGGCAACGCCATCCCCGACCAGTTTAAGGTTTACATGGCAGATACGGGGCTTTTCATCAGTATGCTCGAACAAGGAACGGCTGCTGATATTCTGCAAGGCAATCTCTATGGATACAAGGGAGCCATCTTTGAAAATCTGGTGGCCGACATTTTTGGTAAGATGAATCGTAAGCTCTATTATTTCCGCAAGGATTCGGGGTTGGAAATTGACTTTGTTACAAGATACGAAGGCGAATGCACATTGGTAGAAGTAAAGGCGAGCAACGGAAACATCAAAAGTGCCAAGACCATCCTTTCGAACCCAGAAAAGTATCACGTAGTTCAAGCCATCAAACTGGGAGATGTAAATGTGGGTACAGCCCCACAAACTCTCATTCTTCCCCTCTACATGGCTTTTCTGCTGAAAACAGATAATCTTCGTTAAAATATCGAAATTCAAAGAATAACCACAGCTGAAATGAAGAACTTTGCATTATCTTTGCAAACAGAAAATACAGAAGACTGTAGATAATTTGCATAAACAAATGCTGTTAAATGCAGAGGATAACGCATAAGAGAATCAGGATTTCCTGGCTGCTGCTATTGGTTTACCTGCCGATGCTCATAGCCGTTACGTTTCACCATCATGGTGAAGCGCAGGGAACCCATGCTGATTTCTTTTGTGCCGATTGCGCCCATCATGTTCATCACGACGGCCATCTGATAGCCCTGCAGAATACCATGCACGAATGTGTGCTTTGCCAATTGCAAAGCACTCCTTATCTGGCTCCATCCCTCTTGGTTTGGGTTGCCTTCGCTGTGCTACATCTCTCCCCTCGCCGTGCCTTCTGCTCTCCTTGCCTGTGCAGGGCGAAGGGGGTAAAATCTACCCGTGCTCCACCTTATTCTCTGTTATTATATAAATAACTGAATATTAACAGAATAAGGTAACAAACAACATAATGAGAACTATATTGAAATCAATAATACTGATGAGCCTGTGCTCGTCAGCTACAGCCTCTGCTATGGCTATAAACGAAGCAAATCATGATAAAGAAGAAGCAAACATTCATGAAGAGGAAGCAAGCGATTCTACCAAGCACCAGCCGCTGACGGAATCGAGCATCAAGCTGAACGAAGTGGTGGTAACGGGTTTGACGGGCAGCCAGAAGCTGAAGCAATCGCCGGCCCCTATCTCCTTTGTTTCTGCCCGCCAGCTCGAAATGCAACCTTCTACCAACATCATCGACGCCATCGCCCACCAGCCTGGCGTTTCGCAGATTACCACGGGAAGCGGCATTTCAAAACCCGTTATCCGTGGCCTGGGCTATAACCGCGTGGTTGTGGTGAACGATGGAATCAGACAGGAAGGTCAGCAATGGGGCGATGAACACGGAATAGAAATCGACCCGGCTTCGGTTCATTCCGTAGAGATTCTGAAAGGTCCGGCAAGCCTCATGTATGGCTCGGATGCGATGGCAGGCGTCCTGATCTTCCACTCTGCTCCTACACTTGCCAAGGGCGACATGAGAGCGAATTTCTCTACGGGCTATCAAACCAACAACGGACTTTTTGACTATTCGCTCAACTTTTCCGGCAACCAGGGCGGATTCGTCTGGAACACCCGATACAGCGGCAAGATGGCGCATGCCTACAAGAACAAATACGATGGTTACGTATTCGGTTCTTCGCTCAGAGAGCTGGCATTCTCGCAGCTTCTCGGCTGGAACTACCGAATGGGGCATTCGCACCTTACACTCGATTATTATCATCTCACTCCGGGCATCGTGGAGGGAGAAAGAGATGAGAAAACGGGAGAGCTGGAAGTGCCCGACGGCTACGATGTGAAGAGCTATGGCAAACCGATGCCTTATCAGCAGATTCATCATTACAAGGCTGTGCTGGATAATTCCTGGTTTCTGGGCGACGGCAACCTGAAACTCCTTCTGGGTTATCAGCAGAACCGACGTCAGGAGTTTGAGGAGGAAGAGAATCCGAAAGAATGTGGACTCAACTTCATGCTCCATACCGTGAACTACGACCTGCATTACCTTTCGCCGGAAATGAATGGATGGAAGTTCTCTACGGGCATCAACGGCATGTGGCAGCAGTCGATAAACAAAGGCTCTGAATTCCTGATTCCAGCCTATCATCTCTTCGATTATGGTGTATTTGCCACGGTGAGCAAGGAGATAGGCAAACTGAACCTGAGCGGAGGAATCAGATACGATCATCGCCACCTGCACAGCGAGGCTTTGAGAGAAGAGGAGTCTTCGGAAAACAATGGAGGATTGGCTGGTCCCGATTCGGATCATGATGCTTTCCGCTTCCAGGCTTTCAAGCGCAGCTTTGAGGGAGTAACCGGCAGCATCGGATTGGCTTACGAAATCCTGCCCGATTTCAATATCAAGCTGAACGTAGCAAGAGGTTTCCGTGCTCCAAACATCAGCGAATTAGCATCTAACGGTGTGCATGAGGGAACCCAGCGATACGAATTGGGAAATACCAGTTTGAAGCCGGAAAACAGTTGGCAATTCGACCTTGGTTTAGATTATTCTTCGCCTATCATTTCGGCTTCCCTTTCTCTGTTTGCCAATCGCATCAACCATTACATCTACAGCGAGAAGTTGGCTGATGAGAATAATCAGCCTATCCTCATCGACGACACGCCTGCCTATCAGTTTACATCAGGCGACGCCCGCATTCTGGGTGGTGAGGCAAGCATCGACATCCATCCTGTAGAGCGTCTGCATTTCGGCAACACCTTCTCGTATGTCAACTCCGTGCAGTTGCATCAGCCTGCCGAATCAAAGTATCTACCATTCACCCCAGCCCCTCGTTGGGTTTCGGATGTAAGGTATGAGTTTGTCTGCGACGGCAAGACTTTCGACCATCTCTTCGTTAAGCTGCAGATGGACTGCAATCTTCGCCAGAACCATTATTTTGCAGCCAACGAGACGGAGACCGCCACGCCATCCTACACCTTATTGAATATTTACGCAGGAACCGACGTGAAGCTCCACGGCAAGCGCCTTCTCTCGCTCTATCTTTCTGGCGAGAACCTTACCAACCGTGCTTACCAGAACCACCTGAGCCGTCTGAAGTATCTTGACGTAAACCAGGTGACGGGCAGAAGAGGCGTTTACAATATGGGCCGCAACTTCAGCATAAAAGTTGTGGTTCCGATAGAGCTGTAACTCCCTTTATAGGATAAGCAATTCTGCATCAGAAATCTGAATTCTGAATAAACAAGTGCCGATAAGGGTGCCAAAAGTTGCAGAAAAAATAACTTTTGACACCACTATCGGCATTTTTCGTCTAATTATTAGACAATCATGGCCGCCTTTCTATGATATTTTATATCTTTGCAACCAAAAGTCCCTTGGAAAAGTGGCAGAACAGAACAAAAAGTCCTTGAAAAACGTGCAAGGTTTCAAGAAAAGTCCCTTGGAAAACGTGCGCAGCTTTAAGAGAAGATAGTAAAAAAAATAATGACAAAGAAACAAGGAACGATATTGATTGTTGATGACAACCACAACATTCTTACTACGGTAAGGATGCTGCTGGAACCTATATTCGATGGCATCATCACCATCGCCAACCCTAACTCCATTCCAGCCAAACTTAGAGAGGAGCATCCCGACGTGGTACTGCTCGACATGAACTTCTCCAGCGGCATCAATTCGGGAAACGAGGGATTGTACTGGCTCAGGGAAATCAAGAGTCTCAACCCGAAAACCGAAGTAGTGCTCTTTACCGCTTACGCCGACATCCAACTTGCCGTAACAGGCATCAAGGAAGGTGCCTCCGACTTCATCGTGAAGCCTTTTGAAAATGAGAAATTGGTCCGTACGCTGATAGAGGCAAGGGATAAGAACAAACCTACAGATAAAAAGGTTAGCAGAAAAAGTGGAAATGATTCGACTGGCATGATGTATTGGGGAGATAGCGAAGTGATGAACAATTTGAGAAGTATTGTGGAAAAAGTGGCCGCAACCGATGCAAATATCCTCATTACAGGTGAAAACGGAACGGGTAAAGAGGTGTTAGCCAACGAGATACATCGTTTATCCACAAGATGTGGGAAAAAGATGCTGCCTGTGGATATGGGAGCCATCACGGAAACCCTTTTCGAGAGCGAACTCTTTGGTCATGTAAAGGGTGCTTTTACCGATGCCAAGGTGGATAAACCGGGCAAGTTTGAGCTTGCCGACGGCAGCACTATCTTTCTGGATGAGATAGGAAACTTATCCTACAGTCTTCAGGCAAAACTCCTTACCGCCCTGCAACGCAGAAGCATCGTAAGGGTGGGCGGAAGTACGCAGATTCCTATCAACGTCCGACTGGTTTGCGCCACCAACCGCAACCTGCAGCAGATGGTAAACGATGGCGAATTCAGAGAGGACCTGCTCTATCGCATCAACACCATCCATCTGGAATTGCCTGCCCTAAGACAAAGAAAATCAGACATCGTTCCGCTGGCAGAAAGATTCCTCCGTCAATATGGCGATTTATATAATAAGGTGAATCTCCGCCTTTCGGAAGAGGCTGAGAAAAAACTTACCAGTTTGCCATGGTACGGCAACATCCGCGAACTTCAGCACGCCATCGAGAAAGCCGTGATTCTGTCTGATGGCGGAAAGATTTCTGCAGAAGATATTGACGGCGGAAACCAGACGAAAAGAGAGAAGCCCCTGGAAGAGGTTCAGACGCTCGACGAGATGGAGAGCCGAATGATAGAGAAAACCATCAGGGAATGTGAAGGCAATCTGTCGGTAGTAGCCGCAAGACTGGGCATTTCCCGCCAGACGCTTTATAATAAGATTAAGCGATATGGATTATAAACTAATTATAATTATCGTGTTTTTGCTTGTGGCTGTAGTAGGGTACATTCGACTTTACCGTCACTATCGCCGTAACATCAAGAAGGTAACTTTCCTTTTTGATGCGATAGATAATGGGGATTTCTCCTTCAGCTTTTCTACGGAGAAGGGGTTTAAGGAGGATAAGATACTGAATCTATCCCTCAACCGCATCAAACTCTTCCTGCAGCATACGAGAGAGGAGCAGATGGAGCGGGAGAAATATTACGAGCAGATTCTGAATGCGGTGGATACGGGCATCCTGATGGTGGATAGTCACGACAACATCCTGCAGCACAACCAGGCAGCCCTCCGGTTGCTCGATGCGGATGTGCTTACCCACATGAATCAGGTAAAAGAGAAACTGAAGGATGAACACCTGGCAAAACATGAGACGCAAGCCATGCTGAAAGACAAGCACGTGCGCATCATCGCCCTGAGCGACGTGAGCCACGAGCTGAGTAACCAGGAGGTGGATTCTTGGATCAAACTGATTCGTGTGCTGACCCATGAAATCATGAATACCATCACGCCGGTTACTTCGTTGAGCGAGACTCTGCTTACCCGGGTTACAGAGGATAAAGACTTGAAGCAAGGCCTGGAAACCATCCACAAAACAGGAACCGAACTGTTGGCTTTCGTCAACAACTATCGCCGTTTCACCCATGTTCCCCAGCCTCAGCCTGCTCTCTTCTATGTGGAACCATTCCTGGAAAGAATGGCGCTGCTCTGCAACCACGAAGTAGAGATTTCTGTTTCTCCCAAGGATTTGCTGGTTTACGCCGATGAGAGCCTCCTCTCTCACGTAGTAACGAATCTTCTGAAGAATGCCGTAGAAGCTTTCAAGGAAAAGGAAAGAGAAGACAAGCAGGAATGTCGCTCCGCGGATTTGCAATCCGCGGCAAGCAAGAAGGCATTTATCCGCCTCAAAGCCTATGCCAACACCCAGGAATCCATCATCATCGACGTGAGCAACAACGCCGGTCTCATCCCCGAAGATGTAGCCTCCCACATTTTCATCCCGTTCTTCACCACGAAGCCAGAAGGAAGCGGAATCGGGCTCTCCCTTTCCCGCCAAATCATGCGAGTAAGCGGCGGCAGCCTTTCGCTCCATCAGGACAAGGCACAGGGAATCACCACCTTCCGCATCATCATCCCATAAAAAAGTATAATTTGGGGAAGGAAAGTTTGGCACTTTCGCTTTTTTACCATATCTTTGCCTTTATAAAAGATTAAGCTTATGTCAACAGACGATAAGACCATATTAAAGATAAAAGAAATAGCTAAATCTGCTATTCCTTCAGGAAGCAAGGCTATATTGTATGGATCAAGAGCGAGAGGTGATGCTCGCAACGATTCAGACTGGGACATTCTTATCCTTTTAGACAAAGACAAACTGGAACAAACGGACTATGACAAAGTAAGTTACCCGTTTGTTTTGTTAGGTTGCGACCTCGGCACAGAAATCAATCCCATTCTTTACACAAAGAAAGAATGGGAATCGTATAACTTCACCCCTTTTTACGAGAATGTAAATCGAGACGGCATTAGTTTAATATAAAAGTTATGGATCAAGTAAACAAAGACACATTAATCAGTCTGCAAGTAGAAAAAGCCAAGCGCTTTTTAACTCAAGCAGATGAAATGGTTGAACTAAAGCATTGGGATTTAGCAGCCAATCGCTATTATTATGCCTGCTTCCATGCCGTACAAGCTCTATTCATAGCAAAAGGTGTTAATGCCCACACTCATGCTGGCATTAACACCCAATTCAGTTTACACTTCGTAAAGACTGGTATCGTAGATATCTCTTATGGCAGTTTCCTCGCCCGTATGTTCCAGTTAAGGCAAAAAGCCGATTACAACTGCGCGTACGAAATTTCCGAAAATGACATCCTGGAAATTATTGGCTTATCACACGATTTTATAAAAAACATATTAAAGTTAGTCAAATAATTACTTACAGAAGATTATGGCATTCGAAAAGGAAATCAAGGAATACGAGGATTTGAGAGGAAAATATCAAACCCTTATCATCAATAAAATGGATAGAGAAGAGTACATCAAATATGATGAAGTACTCTTCTCTACTTTTTCATGCGCCATTGAAGGCAACTCATTCTCCGTAGATGATACCCGGGAACTGAAGGAGAAAGGATTAGGGATGATTCCTGCCGGAAAGACTCTTTTCGAGGCTTTCGAAATGCTTGACCACTTCGAAGCCTTTGAGTACATGATGCAAAACACGCAGCATCCACTCGACGAGAATTTTCTAAAAGAAATCAACAGACGGGTTACCAGCCACACGCTTTCCTACCATTCTCCAGGAGCCATTCCGGGCGAATACACCACCACGGACATGGCTGCAGGCGACACGGTATTTGGCGACCACGAAGAACTCATCGCCAGAGTTCCCAAGCTGTTGGAATCTACTGAAAAAGTCATCGTTTCGGCAGCCGTTCATCCTATGATTCTTGCCGCCCGCTTTCATGGCTTCTACGAATATCTACATCCGTTCCGTGATGGGAATGGAAGAACAGGACGACTCATCAGCAACTACATTCTCTTAAGATTGAATCATCCTCTCCTCATCATCCCATCCGAAGCCCGCCAGGAATACATTTCAGCCCTCCGCATGATTCGTACGGAAGCAACTGACGAGCACCTCATCCGCTTCTTCTTCAAGATGGCAATACAGAGGATGGAAGAAGAGCTGAAGCAGAAAGAGGCTAACACCAAGCGATTTATGACATTCCTCTTCTAATGAAGCATAGTGCCACACATTCATCCAAAGAGCAGAAGTATTAAAGCTGATTGCCATCCGCTTCCACTACTTGTCCATCAAACAAGCGGACGATTCGATGGGCTATCTTGGCATCATGCTCATTATGCGTCACCATGACGATGGTGGTACCTTCGTGGTTCAGTTCGGTAAGCAGATGCATTACTTCGGCTCCATTCTTCGAATCAAGATTACCAGTTGGCTCATCGGCAAGGATAAGCTTAGGTCCGAAGACTACGGCACGGGCGATGGCTACTCGCTGCTGCTGACCGCCCGAAAGCTGATGAGGGAAGTGCTTGGCACGATGGCTGATGGCCATTCGCTTCATAATCGCCTGCACCTTTGCCTTGCGCTCCGCCTTCGGAATGTTGAGGTAAGTAAGAGGAAGTTCGATGTTCTCCTCTACATTCAATTCATCTATCAAGTTGAAGCTCTGGAACACAAAACCGATTTCTCCCTTTCTCACATCCGTGCGCTCCTTTTCCTTCAGGTTTGCCACCTCGTGATTACCCAGGAAATATTTTCCCGATGTAGGATTATCCAATAATCCAAGGATATTGAGTAAAGTGGATTTGCCACAACCGGATGGTCCCATAATGGCGACAAACTCGCCGTCTTCTACTGTGAAAGATACGTTATTTAAAGCAATCGTCTCCACATCTTCTGTGCGGAATGACTTGCAAAGATTCTCTATTTTAAGCATTTTCTTATCTTTTTACTTTTTTACCTTTTTACTTTTTTACTTTTAATATTATTCATCCTTGAGATACTTCACCGGATTACTGTTAGCCACCTTGTAGCAGTTGATGACAACGGAAAGCCCGATGATGACAAGCAAGATGATGGTAACGCCGATAAACAACAAAGGCGTCATCGTAATCTTCTCGCTAAACGACATGAGCCATTGTCGGGCTATCAGCCAAGCCCCCAAGTCGCCCACGATAATGCAAGGCAAGGCAATCTTCATAATGTCCTTCAGGAAGATGCGAAGAATATCCTTCACCTTGGCTCCGTTCACCTTTCTTATCGCAATCTCCTTGCGGCGGCGGTTTACCTCATCACTCGTATAACCCACCAATCCGAAGAGGGCGATAATCATCGTCACGATGCCGGCTACCAGGATTCCGTTGCGGAAATTGAGCTGGGAAGCATACTGGTTAGCCAGTTCAGAGGCATAACTCTTCACGACGACCTTATTGTTAGGATACATCGCCTGCACCTTCGATTGCAACTCCGACAACGATTCATCCCTTAGTTCTTTAAACTTAACCAACATATAATAAGCCGTCTTGGCTGAATAGAAATACAAGTCAGGAAATTCATTCATTCCATCACCCCCGGTTCCCACAGCACCCCAGCGGATATTCTTGCTCACGCCACAAATGGTAAAGATATTATTATCATGACCCGTACAGGTAATTTGCTTACCAACTACGCCATCCTTCCAATGCCACGTTTTGATGAGTTTCTCAGCACCTCGTTCATCAATAATAACCTGTCGGCAACTGTCATTTCTTTCCGTAAAGAAAGAACCCTGAACGATAGGAATATTCATCATCTTAAAGAAATTATCGTCCACTCCCGACATCTCCATGATATTAAAGGTATTCTTATCGTCGCCAGGTACTCCTACCATATTTCCACTACGATCATACCCATCGAGCGGAACATTAAAAGTCGAACTGCAATCCATGACATTCGGCATCCGTCTGATTTCTGCCAGACATTGGTTGCGCTGGTCTCTATTGCTGGCATCTATCGAAACAATCGCTACATGATTGTAATCATACCCAGGATTGAGCCCCAACATCAGCTGGTATTGACCATTCACGATGTAAAGCAAACTGAACAGCAAACCAGAGATAACGAACTGGATACCCAACAAGGCAAGCTTCCATCGGTTGCGATTCTCATTATAACCACGGAAAGCGATGGCTACAGGAATCCTGTTGTAAAGCCAACCTGGCAGCAAGCCGCCAACCAGCAGTACCAGAATACAGATAGCCACCAATATCCAACTGCCACGATTAAGTACCAACATGCTTACCGGAGCAGAAAGGAAATTTTCGATGGTTCCCTTGCAAAGGAACACAAGAACAGCCGCAAGAACAACCGCCAGCCCCACATGCACCAAAGCCTCAGAGAAAATGATGGCATGAATGTTCTTCGATTCGGCACCATAGCACTTACGGACAGCCATTTCGCGAGAACGACCCACGAGATTTCCAACGATGATAAGCAGATAGTTCATCACAGAAGTGAAGAGGAGGACAAAAGCGATAATTCCCATAATCCATCCCATCTTCTTGATATAAGGATTTTGGGTGTAAACATCGCTCAATACCGTGAAATCATAGTTCAGTTCTATTCCCATATTCTTCATCTCCTTCAAAGGGAAATGATCCTCTCGCATCTTATTCACGTAAGGCTTGAGTTCTTTTGCCTCATGCCCCTTTGCCAACCGGATGTAGGACCTATAGGAATCATTTCCCACCCATTGGCCTCTGCCATCGTAGGAATATACGTATGGCACACTACACATCGACAGAATCATCTGCGTACCATGAAAGGAAGAACCCCATGGAAACGCTTCGAAAACACCATAGATGGTAAAAGTGGTTCCCGGATAATTAGAAAGCGTGAAATGCTTTCCTACAACATTGCCGCCAATCTTTGCTGCCGTTTCAGAATCGATGAGACAGGATAAGGGTTGGGATAATATTTGTTTAGCCTTGCCTATCAATATCTTCTGTGGAAAGACATCGAAGAAACAACTATCTGCCATCCTAATATTGGCAGAAACGATGTTCTGGTCTTCCATCTTGCATTGGGCATCATCATAAAAATAGTGAGTACTGGTAGCAGTTTCCACCATAGGCGCATATTGTTTTACACCTTGGGCGGTGGCTCCTGAAGTATTGGTAAACTCCATGGTTTCGCCCTGGTTACTCCCCACTTCCGAAATCAGATACGTCCTTTCCCATCCTGGGAAGTACGTATCGTAAGTCTGCTCGAAATAAATCTCGGCAATAATTACCGAACTGATTGCCAATCCGAGCGCCAGGCACAAGATCTTCACGAAATTGTGCTGGCCTCTTCGGGGCAGATTCTTGAATGCGTTAATAATATGATTCATATCAAATATCCTGTTTCAAGGGCGTTAGCCCAATTTATCACTAATCACTACTAATTAATCATTACTAACTAATCACTACTAATTAAAAACTAATACATCATTATCCTTATAGGCTTCATAGCCGCTAACGATAACCTGCTCGCCCGGCTCCAAGCCTTCAATTACCTCATAATATTGAGGATTCTGGCGACCGATGGTTATCTTGCGGCGATAAGCCTTCTTGCCACTCTTGTCTAATACAAAAATCCATTGACCGCCCGTTACACTATAAAACGTGCCTTTAGGGATAATTATTGCCTGCTTCGACTGACCGAGCTGCAAATCTACATAATAGGTCTGACCGGTTCGGATATTGCCAGGGCGAACACCTTTGAAGACGAAGTCGATGCGGAACCTGCCGTCTCTTACCTCGGGATAAACCTTGCGAACCTGCAAGAGATAATGCTTGCCGTTCTGGTCGAAAGTGGCAGTAAGCCCCGGTTTTACCCGGTCGATGTAATGCTCATCCACCTGCGCCTGTACCTTGAAATCGCTGAGATCGTTGATGACTCCTATCTTCTGTCCGGCAGAAATGCTCTGTCCCAACTCCACATCGAGCAAGCCGATTTCGCCCGAAATGGTGCTGCGGATGTTCAGTTTCTCCTTGCGCTGGCGAACCAGTTGCACATTCTTCTGCATGGCTTCCAGATTATCACCCATCTGATCCATCTGTGAACGGCGGAGCTGTGCATCCTTCTTCAATCGCTTGCTGATGAGTGCATGCTTCTTGACTGCAAGGTCGTAATCTTCCTTTGCCTTCAGATACTCCTCGCGCGAATTGAGTTCTTCCTTGTGCAACGCCTCCTGATGCTGATAGGAGCGGCGCTTGGTAATGACATCCTGCGAAAGCGAAAGTTCCTCGTTGCTATTGTTCAGACGGTCCTGCTCCATCGAAATCTGGGTGTTGCGAAGCATGTCCTGCTTTTCGGCAAGTTCACTTTCGGCATTCAGAATCTCCAGGTCGAGATTCGAATTGCTCAGTTTCACAATCACATCGCCCTTGTTCACGTGGGCACCTTCATCCACCACTTTCTCCAGAACGATACCACCTTCTTCGGAACTGATCTGCACCACGGAGATAGGAACCACCTGTCCATCCACCGAAACATAATCGTTGAACTGCGCCTTCTCTACGGTTCCGATGCTCAATCCCTTCCTATCCACCTTCAGGGTGGAAGAGAAATTGCTCAATCCCAACCAAATGAGGACTGCGATCAAAACCGCTCCTCCGCCAATCCATGCCCAATACTTGCGAGGCACGAGATATTTTTTCTTTTCTATTTGTATATCCATAATTTAAGTGAAGAGTGAAGAACGAAAAGTGAAGAATTCACTTGCATTCTCCAGGTTTATTTAATTAAATTTTCTCCCTGGTAATAAGCAACTAACCTTTGTTTGATAATGAGCAGCATCTGCATCTGGAGTTCCTTGATTCTGCTTTCCAGAAGCGTCTGGGCTGCGGTATGAAGGTCGAAGGTGGAAAGCATTCCTTCCTCAAACTTCCGGCTCGACATGTGATAGGCGAGCGAATCGGAGGCCACCTTCTTCTGCATCTGATGCAACTCCTTGGCGTAACCCTCTGCATCCATCACCGCCTGGGCTATCTGGTCGTGAAGCTTGCGACGGGTTTCCTCCAGGTTCACCTGCGCCAGTTGCCAGTCGTTGCGTGCCTTTTTCACGCTGTGCCAGCGGTCGCTATTATAAATAGGTATGGAAAGGGTCAACGCGAGGTATTCTCCCTGGTTGTTGCGAAACTGCGAGGCAAACCCATCGTATTGCCCTTTCTGAGAGAGATTCTTATAATAGTTGGTAGAAATGCCGCCACCGAGAGAGAGTGATGGCAGCAATCTGCCTTTTGCTATCTTATAATCATACCTTGCCCGCTCTACTTCGTATTCTGCCGACTTTAAATCTGGAGAAATATGCTGGAAGCCCTGGTAAACGGTTTCGTAGTTTACTCCAGATTCAGAAACCTCTTTATATCCTGACTTCAGTTCCAATTTCAGCTCTTCATCCACCGGAAAATTCATCGCAGATTTCAAGGCGAGCAGACTCTGTTTTGCCACATTCTCCTGATGCGTAAGATTATATTCATCTTCCGCCACCTGCGATTCCATCTGTACCACATCCGGGCGCCCCTTCTCGCCCAGTTCATACAGACGCTTCATCTTAGCCAGCATCCGCTTGCTTTCGTTCAGTTTCTCGCTTGCTATCTGAATGCTGGCCTCAGCATAGGCAGCATCCACATATTTCTGCATCACGTCGATGGCGCGGTCGTCCTGAATCTTCTGCATCGCCGTGGCTGAATAATCCCGACTCAGTTTTGCCTGCTTCAAGGCGTTGATGGTGGCGAAACCATCAAAGACATTCAGTTCGGCATAAAGCTGATAGTAATTATTGAATGTCGTTACATTATTATAAGTATTGGTTTCCGGGTCGATGTTTCGTCCCCAGGCATACTGTCCCTGCACGCCTCCCGATACAGTTGGCAGGAATCCTGCCACAGCATGCTGGTAATCCTGCTTGCGCTGGCGGACATTTACCACCTCCCGCTTCACCTCCGTGGCGTGCTTCACGGCGTATTTCATGCAGTCGTCAAGGCTCCAGCTTTGCGCCGAGGCTCCAGCCGCCCAGACCAACCATCCTATCAATATTCCTATTCTTTTCATAATCTTCTTCATTTTGGCATGATAAGGACAAGAGCCGTGCCAAAACAGTACTTCTTCTGACAATCAAGTCTTTAGACGAAAACCCTTATTAAACAAACTGTCCAACAATTAGACACCACCGTCTAATTGTTGGACAGAAACCTCAAATTAAAGCTGATCATTCTAAACAGCAGCTAACACTCCTGCCATTTCAAGGAATGACTATATAAAACTTTTCCATATTCTCCAAAACCATATTCTTCAAAAGAAAATAACAAAGAATGCTTCTAAACACTTCAGAAACGATAGACAGCAAAGCTGTGTGGCTTCAATGTGGCATGAAGCAGGATCTCTCCTTTCTTATTTCTTCACTGGCACAAGGACAAAGCTGAAGCTCTTGTTGCCGGCATGTACGCGATAAGGAGCCAAAGGCCATGCGCCCCAGGAGTTCTCGCCTCCCACTCCATAATGTTCGCCATCGAGGAAGAGGTTGGTGAACCGTGACTTCTGCAGATTAAAGCTGTGGCGCTGTTCCTTCTCGTCGCCATCGTCCAACTCGTCGGTATCGAAGTGAAGGGCTGAGGCATAGAAAGGCTGACAGCTCTTTACCGTCAGTCCGAAGCCATTGCTGTCGGTCTGCTTCCACCAGCGCATATCGCTCTTGGTTCCGCTTTCCTGTGGACGGATGTAGGGGAAATATTGATTGTCGGCCTGGTCGCGATAGATGCCTATGCGCATACATTCCTTTCGGTCGGAATAGTTCTCTATAGGTCCTCGGCCATAGTACTCGCTCTCCGACATATCGTAAGGCAACTGCATGAGCATGCCGAAGCGGAAGAGGTCGTCCGCCTTCTCGCCTTCTGCCATCTGAAGGGTTTCGGTGACTTTCACCATGCCTGTATTCGCCATGACGAGATAGGTCACCGACAGGTCGGCTTTCAGTTGTGGCAGGGTGTAGGTGGCACAGATGCTGAAGGTGTTCGCCTTCTTGTCCTTCGCTGTCGTGAGGGTTTTCAGAGTCAGCTCAGGCTGCTTCCACAACTTGAACTTCTTCTGCAGACCAGCGCCCATGTCGTTGTCGGTGGGAGCTCGCCAGAAGTTGGGTTTTAAGGTTCCGCCCTCACCCAGGAGCGACTTGCCCTGACAGGTAAAGGCAGAGATGAGTCCCGTGGCGCGGCTTATCTTCAGGGTGAGGTCGGGAGTGACGACAGCCAGGTCGGCTTCGCCCTTCCGGTCGATGAGTTTTGCCTTCACGTTCTTGCCGGCTGGGGTGCTTGCCTGTTTTGACGCACAATGTCCGCAGCATGATTTCTCCTTCACCGCCAACTGACTGTAGGCTATGATCTGTCCTGCCTCCATGAGCGGCTCTGCCTTCTTCAGGCGGAAGTCAATATCGAGGAACACCTCCTTGCCCTTCACCTTCGACAGGTCGTAAGGAATGGTGAAAGTCTTGGTCTGCTGTGGAGCCACGTCGATGTCGGCAAGGGTTCCGTTCTGAGTCTCCACGCCATCTTCTATCAGGCTCCACGCCAGGGCGCAGTTGCTCAGGTCGGCGAAGAAATTCTCATTATATACATTAACCTCTTCCTTCTGAACGTCCTTCATCGTGGTCCAGATGTTCTGATACTGATAAGCCAACTCGTAGGCATGAGGATTGAGCTGACGGTCGGGACCTACGATTCCATTGCAGTTGAAATTGTTGTCGCTGGGGTCGTATTTGTTATAGTCGCCACCGTAGGTGTATTCTATCTGTCGCAGCTGCTCGTTACTCATGGCTTCTGCCTTGATGCTCATAGGCTTCTGTGGATGGCGATGCAGTGCCTGGTCGACGAAGTCCCAGTCGAAACCGCCCTGGAAGATGGGATACTTACGCACAAGCGCCCAATAGTCGCTCAGATTGCCACCCGAGTTGCCCATGGTGTGGTTGTACTCACACTGTATAAGAGGCTTGTTGCTCGCAGGATTCTTGCTGTATGCCTCGCAGTCTTTCACCGAATAATACATCGGACAGTAAATATCGGTTCCATCACCATGGCCTGCCTGCTCATACTGCACAGGACGGCTCTGGTCCTGATTCTTGATCCACTTGTAAGCCTGCATGAAGTTGTCGCTCATCACGGTCTCATTGCCCAGGCTCCAGGTTACGATCGAGGGATGGTTGTAGAAGTTGCACACGTTGTGCTGGTTGCGCTCCATAATCTGTCGGGCAAACATAGGCTTTCCGGCTGCGGCGTCCTTGCCGTACTGGAAACCGTGACTCTCCTGGTTGGCTTCTGCCACCACATAGATGCCATACTCGTCGCAGAGGTCGTACCAACGTGGATCGTCGGGATAGTGACAGGTTCGCACGGCGTTGATGTTCAGTCGTTTCATCAGGCGTATGTCCTGCAGCATGCGCTCCATGCTTACCACGTATCCACCATCAGGATCCATCTCATGACGGTTGGCTCCCTTGATGAGTACAGGCTGACCGTTGACCAAGAACTGGCGGTTCTTTATTTCCACCTTGCGGAAACCCACCTTGACGGGTGTCACACTGGCCTGGCGCATGTCGGCTCTTTTGCCAACTCCCGACAGCGAAACCTGCAGGGTGTAGAGATAAGGTGTTTCGGCTGTCCACTTATGAGGATTGTCTACCTTCATAGACAGCTGAGCCAGACCATTCTTGGCAACCCCGACAGCTGTTGCCACCTGCTTGCCGTCCTTGTCGAAGAGGATGAGGTTGAGGGTTCCGTGGCCCTTCACCTTGGCTGCCACCTGTAGCACGCCGTCCTTGTAATTGTTCACCAGATCGGGAGTGATGCGAATGTCCTCAAGCTGCAGATGGGCGTCACGGGCATAGAGATAGTTCTCGCGAGCCACACCACTCAGACGCCAGAAGTCCTGATCCTCGCACCAGGAACCGTCGCACCAACGGAATGTCTGGAAGGCTATGAGGTTCTTGCCCTTCTTTAGGAAGGGAGTGATGTCGAACTCGGCTGCCACCTTGCCGTCTTCTGCATAGCCGGCAAACTGTCCGTTCACATATAGATAAATATTGGAAGTTACGCTTCCGAAGTGGGCTATCACCTGCTTGCCGTCCCAGTTGGCAGGAATGTCTATCTGTCGACGGTAAGAGCCCACATGATTGTCCTTGACTGGCACGGCAGGCGGCTGCTCATCGAAATGTCCGCGCCAGGCAAAGCCTATGTTCACATACTCCGGCTGACCATAGCCGTTGAGTTCCCAGTTGCCAGGAACAGGAATCGTGCCCCAATGAGAGTCATCGAGGTTGGTAAGATAGAAATCTGTTGGGCGCTGGTCGGCATTCTCCACCCACTTGAACTTCCATATTCCGTCAAGAGAAAGGAAATTCTGACTCATCGTCTTGTCTACACTGGAAAGATTGCGGCTCTTTACCACTCCGCCTTCCTCATACACCATGTCGGCAAAGGGATAGGTGAAGAAGGATGTGTGAAGAGGCAAACGGTTGATTTCGTTCACCTGCAGGTCGTGCCACTCGGTGAAAGTGGGTTGCTGAATGGTTGTCTTGTTCATTTTCCGGGCTATTGTCTTAGGCTTCTTGACTCCGTAAGAGTACATGGTCAAAGCTGCCAAACCCAAAGTAAGGAATAGTTTTCGTTTCATTGTTGTTGAATGATATAAAGGGATTTATTTGGTTTATCCAGTTCATCAGAGTCCCCTTGCCGCAAGCGTCAGGAACTCTATTTTTGCAAAATTGTTGTTGTCTTGCTGCAAAAATAAGTGTTTTTTCTGACTTGGCAATCATTCTTTATGTTAAAAATGTTATCTTTACACTTATTCTCTTAAAAAGGATGACTTTGTATCGACAGACAGACAAACATCTACGCCCGTCATTCTCACTTTTCAAACTGGTAAAAATCTGCCCAACTGGATAACTCAACTCCCGTAAAAACTCCTGAAAGAACTCCCAGACCAGCAAAACACAAGAATAATTAAAACTTTTCAATATTCATCGAAATAAAATGAGAAAAACTTTGCTCTTTTGTAAAAAAAACAGTATCTTTGTCACCAGAAACAAACAACATAACAACATTAGGAACATGATGACTATCGAAGAATACAGAGCTGCCATACTGAAGGCTTTGCTCGATGCGAAAAACGAGGACGGCACTCCTGCCATCACAGCCAAGGAAGCAGAGGAAGCCCTTCGTGGCTTTACGGATGACGAACTGAACGACGGCATTCTGTGGAACACACCAGAAGACGTTGCTGCCATCATCCTCGAAGGTGTATAGACCTTCAGGATAGCAGTTAAGAGTTTTTTATTCTCTGCTCTCGGTACTATTCTCGAAAGAGTGTAGACCTCTGGGGGAGATTGCCCTTAAAATTTATCGTGATTTATTTTGCATTGTCCTTTATTTGCAGTAACTTTGCACCGCAAAACGCATTCCTGCCAAAGAAGGAGAATGTTTCTTGCATAATTATTGAATAATTACCGGTAAAATTAGTATAAATGAAGATAGAAAACGAAATCATCAGCTCGGTCATCGCTGCGGTGAAAGAGCTTTACGGACAGGACGTGCCTGAGAAAATGGTGGCCCTGCAGAAAACCAAGAGTAATTTCGAAGGAAACCTTACCCTCGTCGTGTTCCCATTCCTCAAAATGTCAAAGAAGAAACCTGAGGATACTGCACAGGAAATTGGCGAATACCTGAAGAAGAACTGCTGCAATGTGATTGCCGACTTCAATGTGGTTAAAGGTTTCCTGAATCTTTCTATCGCTCCTGCCGCATGGGTAGGACTCTTGAACACCATCAACGCTGACCCTAAGTTCGGTGAGAAACCTGTCACAGAGCAGAGCCCGCTCGTCATGATCGAGTACTCTTCTCCTAACACCAACAAACCTCTCCACCTCGGTCACGTGCGCAACAACCTCCTGGGCTGGTCATTGGCTCAGATTATGGAGGCCAACGGCAACAAGGTGATCAAGACAAACATCGTGAACGACCGTGGTATCCACATCTGCAAGTCTATGCTCGCCTGGCTCAAGTGGGGCAATGGCGAGACTCCTGAGACTTCCGGCAAGAAGGGCGACCACCTCATCGGCGACTACTATGTGGCTTTCGACAAGCACTATCGTGAGGAAATCGCAGAGCTCAAGGCTCAATACATGAAGGAGGGCATGGAGGAAGAAGCTGCCACTGAAAAGGCTAAGGCAGAGGCTCCGCTGATTAAGGAGGCTCACGAAATGCTCGTGAAGTGGGAGAACAACGACCCTGAGGTTCGCGCTCTCTGGGAGAAGATGAACAACTGGGTTTACGCCGGCTTCGATGAAACCTACAAGATGATGGGCGTAAGCTTCGACAAGATATATTATGAGTCAAACACCTACCTCGAGGGAAAGAAGAAGGTAGAGGAAGGACTGGAGAAGGGACTCTTCTTCCGCAAGGACGACAACTCGGTTTGGGCCGACCTTACCGATGAGGGACTCGACCAGAAGCTCCTGCTCCGTTCCGACGGCACTTCGGTCTATATGACTCAGGACATCGGTACTGCCGACCTCCGCTTCAAGGACTTCCCTATCGACAAGATGATCTACGTGGTGGGCAACGAGCAGAACTATCACTTCCAGGTGCTCTCTATCCTGCTGGACCGCCTCGGCTTCAAGTGGGGCAAGGACTTGGTTCACTTCTCTTACGGAATGGTAGAGTTGCCTAACGGTAAGATGAAGAGCCGCGAGGGAACCGTAGTTGACGCCGATGACCTGATGGCAGAGATGATCAAAGATGCTCGCCAGACAAGCGATGAGTTGGGCAAGTTCAAGGACATGAGCGAGGAAGAGCGCCAGGAGATTTCACGCATCGTGGGTCTTGGAGCCTTGAAATATTTCATCCTCAAGGTGGACGCACGCAAGAACATGCTCTTCAACCCAGAAGAGAGCATCGACTTCAACGGCAACACAGGTCCTTTCATCCAGTACACCTATGCCCGTATACGCAGCATCATGCGCAAGGCAGCTGCCGAGGGCATTGAGATTCCTGCCACATTGGGCGCTGATGCTCCTATCAACGAGAAGGAGATTGACCTCATACAGAAGATGAACGACTTCGCCACAGCCGTGGCTGATGCGGGCAACAACTACAACCCTGCCAGCATAGCCAACTACTGCTACGAGCTGACCAAGGAGTTCAACCAGTTCTATCACGACTACAGCATCCTGAATGCTGAGAGCGAGGCAGAGAAGACTACACGCTTAGTACTGGCTGCCAACATCGCCAAGATTCTGAAGAACGGTATGGCGCTGCTCGGCATCGAGGTTCCAGAAAGAATGTAATGAATAACCTACAATTTAAAATAAAGAATATTGACTATTGACAAATAATGAGCAACCCCAGAGCCAAGAGCTCTGGGGAATGCTCATTTCGTTTTTTTACCCACTACAGCTATTTTCTATCATCAATGAACAAATTGCCAGCCAATCCTCCTTCATGGAGAAACGACACCGTGCTGCCCTTGCCCATGGAAGTGAATGCCAACGCATGGGCTGTTGACGCAGCCTGCTCGGGAAACCCCGGACCGATGGAATACCAATGCATCGACCTGCAGACAGGAGCACAGGTGTTTCACTATGGACCGCTGCACGGCACCAACAACATTGGCGAATTTCTTGCCATCGTGCACGCCTTGGCTCTCATGGAGCAAAGGGGCATTACCGACAAGGTGATCTATAGCGACAGCGTGAACGCGCAACTGTGGGTACAGAAGAAACAATGCAAGACCAAGCTGGAACACAACGCGCAGACTGAACAACTGTATCAAATCATAGCCCGAGGCGAGAATTGGCTCCGTACGCACAACATCACAACCCCCATACTGAAATGGGAAACTAAGAAATGGGGTGAGATTCCTGCCGACTTCGGAAGAAAGTGATAGGAAACAAAGAATACGAGTTGGACATTAGAAGCCATCCTCGCCCGACAAGCACTCGTGGAATGCAGCGGAAAAGAGACCAACAGCCTGGGAGAGGAAAGCTGACTGAGAGCTGAAAATTTGTTTCAGTTTCAGTTGTTTCAATTAATTTTTTGAGGGTTCCAACTTTCGTTTTTGTTCTTTTTTCTTTACTATATTATATTATATTATTATATAACTATTTAATATATATATAATTATAATATATATATAATAATTATATATAATAAAAAATTGACAAAATGAAAAAATCTCAACCCTCAAAAAATTAATTGAAACAACTGAAACTGAAACAGCAGGCAACTTAGCTTCTTCTCTAAAAGGCTAATAATCAGCCATTTATCAAGAAACAAAAAGGTGAATAGGAAGAATGACATCTCAAAAAAGACCGCTACAAAGGTGCTAAAACTGGGAAATATGAACGAAAATAGTGCCATTTATACTCTCACAGGCATCAAAATCCATGCACGAACCTATCGTTCCGATGATTTTCCCTGTTCTCGGAGTGCACGTAAGTGGAGCCAAATTCATGTATTCTGACCTCATTTGGAAGGAATTATGCGGCATGAAGGGCAATCTCCCATCGAACTCTTGCCTATTTGAGATGTCATAACGATGCATTGCGACTCAAAAAGGTGTAGAAATCACTTCCCTAACTGGAGAAAAATAATTACCCAGTTGGGAAAATAAAATGACTTTACTCAACTTTCGCATGTTCAGAAGTTAGAGAAGTTAAAGCCGTATGCCTTTACAGCTAAATATTCAACACAAAAAGCTGTTGGCTATAACTTCTAACAACCGAAGGGAGTGATAACTTCTTTTACTTCTATAACTTCTGAACTTGCAAAACTTATATGCAAACTGCAACAAAAAACTGTTATTATCTCATAAAAAACATGTAAAATGCCTTAAAATAAAGAAAAAAGAAATCGCATATCCATATTTTTACTATATTTGTAGGCAGTTTTTTCGGAAACTCCCCCTGAACAGAGAGAATTAACTATCCAGTAATAACAACTTAAAATTAGAGATTATGAAGAAATTACTTTTCATCGCCCTTGTGGCATTATCATCAATTGGTGCTTTCGCACAGAGCAGAACAGGTTCGACTACCATTCAGCCTAAAATCGGTTTGAATGTATCTACCGTAGGTGACTTAGACTGGAAGGCTGGCTTCGTATTCGGTGCTGAGATCCAGCATCAGTTCACAAGCAAGATGGGTCTGGCCGGTGGACTTCTCTATTCTTTCCAGGGTGGCAAACACGACGACTACTCGTGGAATCCGGGCTATCTGAACATTCCTGTAACACTCAACTATTATGTGGCCAAGAACTTTGCCCTCAAGGCAGGTCTTCAGCCCGCATTCATGGTGAGCAAGGACGACATGAAAGACGTAAACACTTTCGACCTCGCTGTGCCTGTAGGAATGTCTTACGAGTTTGACAGATTCGTAGTAGACGCTCGCTACAACATCGGTGTTACCAAGGTGCCAAAGCATGGTGACGGCTACACAAATGTTCTGCAGTTGACTATAGGTTACAAGTTCAACCTCTAAGCAGGCAAGGCCTTCTCATGAAGGTTCCACATCATAGAAAACTCGTAGTTTCTTTCCTCCATAAGCTAAGACTTATTTAAATCGAAACTACGAGTTTTTGTTTTTATTACTGATTGAACTTTCGCATGTGGCTCAAGTACGGGCTGAAGGCCCAAAAGCTCTTAGCCCAGGGCAGCGCCCTGGGTATAGTAACAGTCAGCAATGCGCCCTGTAAGGGCAAAAGCTTTATAAATTTCCGTGTGAGTTTTAAAGCTTTTGCCCTTACAGGGCGTCAAGTTTGCGAACATGATAACCCAAGGCGCTGCCCTGGGCTAAGAGCTTCTGCCCTTTCAGGGCGTGTGGGGTAAAACAGGGCGTGTGGGGTAAAACTTGCGAAACTTTAATCCGTAATATACCCTTTAGTAAACATATCGTAAGACAAAGCTTCCAGCTCGGAGAGCGTCATGCGCTCCACGGCATGCTCTATCTTGCGAATCAGTTCGTCTCGCTTGTAATCGTCATTATCGCTCAGGCGCGATGTAAATCTATTACTCATCGATTGTCAATGTTTAATGTGTAGTGTTTAATGTGTTTATGCTCGCTCATAGGTATCGATGACGTTGTCATCGTATTCCTCATGACTTATCGGCTTTACACCATGAGGAAGCCTCGGTGCCTCAGTGCCTGTCTTGACAAACTTTGACGTGGCTGTCTCTATCCTGATTTCATCCCAAAGACCGGCATCAAGGAAAGACTGGTGAGTGATGGCTCCACCCTCCACAATCAACGATTGCACCTTATTAATATATAGGAAGCTCATGATCTGGCGCAGCAGCGCCTCGTTGCCCTTAGAGAAGTCCAAGCCCTCGAAACAAGGATGATGGCGGTCTATCACCAAGCGCACAGGATTCTTACCATACCAGTCGCGAACATTCAGCTGACTATGGTCGCGCTCATCGGTAACCCGTCCCACCAAGATGGCGTCGTTCTCAGCCCTGAGCTTATGAGAAAGCATCTTGGTAAAGGCCGAAGAGACAGCCATTCCCTTGCCTTCATTGTCGAGGAATCCATTGGCTGTCTGCGCCCACTTCAGTATGATGTAAGGACGCTGATGCGTGTTGTAGGTGATGAAGCGCTTGTTCAGTTCGAGACATTCCGACTCCAGCACGCCAACCGTCACCTCGATGCCTGCCTCACGAATCTTCTGAATGCCACGGCCCTGCACCTTGGCAAAAGGATCGACACACCCACAGACACATCTTTTCACCCGCTTGCTCACGATGAGGTCGGCGCAGGGAGGCGTCTTGCCATAATGCGAACAAGGCTCAAGGCTCACATAGATTGTAGCTCCTGCCAACAGATGCTCGTCCTCGGGCTTGACCGATGCAAAGGCATTGACCTCGGCATGGCCCTCGCCACAGCGCACATGATAGCCCTCGCCCAGGATTCTGCCATCCTCACTTACGATAACGGCTCCCACCATGGGATTGGGCTTCGCATTCTGACGGCCATTCTTAGCCAGTTGCAGACAGCGGCGCATGAAGTGTTCGTCTATCTCCTGCTGAGAAGGGGAAGGTTTGCCCGCAAGAGGGTTTCCCAAAGATATATTATTCTGCTCCATATCACAATTTCTTCGTTGTTTTTTACTTGCTTTCGATAAAATGTCGTATCTTTGTTCTCGAAAAATAAATCAAATCATTGTAGACTGACATGAATACGTATCAGCAACTTTGGCAATCACTCACCCCTCTCTACGATGCAGATGAAGCAAGAGCTATCGTCCGCACCGTACTGGAAGTGAAATACGGAATGACGCTGACCGACATAATCTGTGGCAAAATTACTGAATTATCTGCAGACGAGAGCATAAAACTCGAAGAAATTATGGCTCGACTGCAAAAAGCTGAGCCAGTACAGTATGTATTGGGCGAAGCCGACTTTGGCGGAAGAAAGTTTCGTGTAGAGCCGGGAGTTCTTATCCCACGTCCCGAGACAGCCGAACTTTGCAAGTGGATAGTCGACACACAAAAGGAGAAGGAGGCTGCAACAGGAAAGCCAGCTGTTCCTCACCCCAACATCTTAGACATCTGCACAGGCTCCGGCTGCATTGCCATCACACTAAGTCTCGACATTCCACAATCGACGGTAACAGGAATAGACATCTCGGAGAAAGCCATTGCCACAGCTACAGAAAACGCCAAGAAGTTGAATTCCAACACAAAAATAAAGCATGCTGATGTGTTCGACTTGCTCAAGATGACAAAAGAAGGCATAAAGAACGAGCCCAGCCTCGACATCATCGTGAGCAACCCACCCTATATCTGCGAGAAAGAGAAAGCAGACATGGCGAAGAATGTATTGAACTACGAACCCGGCCTCGCCCTCTTCGTTCCCGATGAAGACCCGCTGAGATTCTATCGGGCCATCGCAGAGATTGCCGCCCTGGAGCTTGTCTACGGAGGAAGGCTCTACTTCGAAATCAATCCCATCTACGAGAAGGAAACAAGGGAAATGCTCGAAGGATTCGGATTCGAGAACATAGAGACCCAACAAGATTTCTATGGCAAGAAGAGAATGATGCGAGCGATGAAGAAATAACCGAGGAGACTGAAAAGCCTCAACTTTTCATATGAAAACAGAAGAATGAGTATGGAATACAGCAACTACAACAAGCCCAAGCGACCCAAGAAACCCATGACCGAGCAACAAGCCCTGCTGAAGCTCACCACTCTCTGCACCCAAGCCGAACATTGCTCGCAGGAAATGCTCGACAAGATGAAGAAGTGGGAACTGAGCGAGGAAGCCATTGCACGAAACATGGAGTTCCTGACACAGAAGAAGTTTGTCGACGACGAACGATTCGCCCGCTTCTTTATCAACGACAAGATAAAATACAACAAGTGGGGACGGCGCAAGGTGGAACAGGCTCTCTGGATGAAACACATACCTAAGGAAATATCCGACCCCATCTTCGAGGAGATAGAAGACGGACTCTACATGGAAACCCTGCTGCCCCTGATGAAGAGCAAATACAAAACCATCAAGGCGAAAAACGACTATGAGCGTTCGATGAAGCTCATACGATTTGCCATGGGAAGAGGCTTCAGCATAGACCTCATACACAAGTGCATCGACAAGATGGGAATGGAAGCAGAAGACGAAGACTTCGAAGAGGAACAATTCTAAAATACAACCGGCCTATGCGACTCAGCCTATTAGCCCAGATTCTCGACCTGCTCTGTCCACGCCATTGCCTTATCTGCGGCCAACGACTGCTGGGCGAGGAGGAAATCATCTGCATAGCGTGCAATCTGCATCTGCCACGCACCAACACCTGGCAACAGCCAGAAGACAACGACATGGCAAAACTCTTCTGGCACAGTATTCCCGTAGAGAAATGCTGCGCCCTGTTTCATTATCACGGGCACGCTCCTGCCAGCAACCTGCTCTACCAGCTCAAATACAACCAGCATGAGGAAGTAGGCGTAGGCATGGGACACCTACTGGCCAACGAAGCCCTCCGCATACAGTTCTTCGATGGCATAGACGCCATCGTGCCTATCCCTCTGGCGCCCAAACGAAAAAGAGAGCGAGGCTACAACCAGAGCGAGGCCATAGCGCGAGGACTGCACGAAGCCACAAAGATTCCCATACTCAACAAGCTCGTCAGAAGAAAGACTTTCGTCGAAAGCCAGACACACAAGAACCGATGGGAACGCAACATCAATGTGCAGGATGTCTTTGCCCTGTCGCCCGACTACGCACCAGGAGGAAGCAAGGCCGAAAGCCTCGAACACAAACATCTGCTCATCGTAGACGACGTGTGCACAACAGGAGCCACCATCATTTCATGCTGCCGGGAACTCATGAAGGCAACAGACTCGATGAAGTTCAGCATCCTCACCATAGGATACGCCAAAGGACAATAAGTTCAAAAAATAAATAATAAATTTGGTTTTGTCTGCGTTTTAACGTACCTTTGCAAACAAAACTTTAATCCTTTAATGATTATGGACAAACTGAAAAAAGATTTCGCATCAAAGTTATTAAACGTCAAGGCTATCAAACTGCAGCCTAACGATCCTTTCACATGGGCTTCTGGCTGGAAGTCTCCTTTCTATTGTGACAACCGCAAGACTTTGTCGTTCCCAGAGCTGCGCAACTACGTGAAGCTCGAACTCGTACACACCATCCTCGAACAGTTCCCAGAGGCTGACGCCGTAGCAGGTGTGGCAACTGGTGCCATCGCACAAGGCGCATTGGTGGCCGACGAACTGAACTTGCCTTTCGTATACGTTCGTTCTAAACCCAAGGACCATGGTATGCAGAACCTCATCGAGGGCGAACTGAAGTCTGACGCTAAAGTTGTGGTTGTAGAAGACTTGATCTCTACCGGCGGAAGCTCACTCAAAGCCGTAGAGGCTCTCCGAAAGAACGGAAACGAGGTTATCGGCATGGTGGCAAGCTACACTTACGGTTTCCCTGTTGCCGAGAAAGCATTTGCCGATGCTGGTGTCAAGCTGGTAACTCTTACCGACTATGAGCACGTTGTAGCCGAGGCTTTGGAGACTGGATACATCGCACAGGAAGACGTAGAACTGCTCCACGACTGGCGCAAAGACCCAGCCAACTGGAAGAAGTAATCAAGCTGATCCATCAATAATGAGCACAAGTACATTCGAAAGTAATATCAAGCAGATTCCACACAAGCAGGAATCTGTTTATCGTACATTGAGCGATCTGAACAACCTGCAGCGACTCAAAGACAAATTCGAGCAGGTGAAAGACCAGATTCCTGAGGACAAGAGAAAGGAAATGGAAAAGCTGAAGGACCTCAAGTTTGATAGCGACAGCATCTCTATTACCGCACCTATGGTGGGCGAAATCAAGATGCAAATTATCGACCGCGAGGAGCCTAAGACCATCAAGTTTGAAACAGAAAACAGCCCCATCCCCTTCAACCTCTGGATTCAGCTGCTGCCCACAAGCGACACAGCCTGCAAGATGAAGCTTACCATCAAGGCCGATCTCAACCCATTCATCAAAGGTATGGTGAAGAAGCCGCTCGAAGAAGGCATAGAGAAGATTGCCAATGCCCTGGCAATGATTTCATACGAAGATTAAAACAACGACATTTCCCCTCAAGAGGAATAAGCAACAAGACGATTCCAGGCAAGAGGAACTTTAGTAACATGAAGTAAATCAACATAAGAAAATGGCACAAAAACTTTGGGAAAAAAACTTTGAAGTGAACAAGGAGATAGAACGCTTCACCGTAGGACGCGACAGAGAACTGGACCTCTATCTCGCCAAGTATGACGTACTGGGAAGCATGGCGCACATCACCATGCTCGAAAGCATCGGACTGCTCGGCAAGGAAGAGCTGCCACAACTCCTTGCTGAACTCAAGAACATCTACGCCATAGCCGAAAAAGGCGAGTTCGTAATTGAAGACGGCGTAGAGGACGTACACTCCCAAGTGGAACTGATGCTGACACAGAAGTTGGGCGACATGGGAAAGAAGATACACTCCGGACGCTCGCGCAACGACCAAGTGCTGGTAGACCTGAAGCTCTTCACACGCCACGAACTGAAGGAAATCGTCGATGCCGTGAAGATTCTCTTCGATGAACTCATACAGAAGAGCGAACAGTACAAGAACGTGCTGATGCCTGGCTACACACATCTGCAAGTAGCCATGCCTTCGTCCTTCGGCCTGTGGTTTGGCGCTTATGCTGAGAGCCTTGCCGACGACATGCTCTTCCTGCAGGCAGCCTATCGCATGACCAACCGCAACCCCTTGGGAAGCGCTGCCGGCTACGGAAGCAGTTTCCCGCTCAACCGAACCATGACAACCCAGTTGCTCGGCTTCGACAGCATGGACTACAACGTGGTTTATGCCCAGATGGGAAGAGGAAAGATGGAGCGCAACGTGGCTTTCGCCATGGCTACCGTGGCGGGAACTCTCGCCAAGATGGCTTTCGATGCATGTATGTTCAACTGTCAGAACTTCGGATTCGTCAAGCTGCCTAAGGAATGCACCACTGGCTCGAGCATCATGCCTCACAAGAAAAACCCTGACGTGTTCGAGCTGATTCGCGCCAAGAGCAACAAGTTGCAGAGCCTGCCACAACAGGTAATGCTCATTATGAACAACCTGCCAGTGGGCTACTTCCGCGACCTGCAGATCATCAAGGAGGTGTTCCTCCCTGCCTTCGGCGAGCTGAAAGACTGCCTGCAGATGGCTGCCTACATCATCAACAAGATGGAGGTGAACGAGCACATCCTCGACGATCCTCGCTACGACCCTATGTTCTCGGTAGAAGAAGTAAACCAGTTGGCTGCCAACGGAACTCCTTTCCGTGATGCTTACAAGAAAGTAGGACTGGAAATCGAGGCTGGCGAGTTCAAGCCCAACAAGGACATTCACCACACCCACGAGGGAAGCATCGGCAACCTGTGCAACGACAAGATTCAGGAACTGATGGAGAACACCCTCTCCGAGTTCCACTTTGAGCGCATGGAGAATGCTGAAAAGGAACTGCTCGGAAGGTAAAAACTAAAAGCAGAAAGACAAAGAAGTGAAACACTCCTATATATATAATAAGGTGAAGCATGGCTGGGCGTGGAGCATGGCCTTGCTCTTCTGCCTGACAGTCCTTGTCGGCTGTGATGCAGAAGACCTGATCAGCACCCGCTTCCCATGCAGTTTTTACTTCAATCCCAAGTTGCATCCAGGAACCTCCATTGAGACAGCCCTGCTCAATCCCGGATGCTACACCTTCATCAGCGTGAAAAATCTTGGTGTCTGGCACATTTATTCCACACTCAACGACGGAAGAAACATCACCGAGGACATCAAGATTACTACCGACCGCATAGAGGGATGGGACAACCGCATCAAGACTCGCCCCTTGGGAGCCAACAACGGAATCATTATCGGACTCAGCAATTTCCTGGGAAAAGTGGCCTGGGACAGACAATGCCCCAACTGTATCACACAATACGGCGGCACCAACTATCCACTCGAGCTGAACGGAATACGCCAGTCGGTCATGTGCAAGAAGTGCAAGCGTACCTATTCCTTGGAAACAGGTGCCATTACAGAAGGAGCCAAGGGCGAGGCGCTGATGGGATACGGCATCGACTACAAGGGACTTGGAACCCCAGTAAGCGTAGGAAACTAAGCCCGGAACAGGGAAGAAGCCAAGAAAAAACAACTTTTCATCTAAAAAAATGTGATTTTTTTTGGCTGTTCCAAGAAATAGCACTATCTTTGCACTCACATTTTGCGGAAATAGCTCAGTTGGTAGAGCACGACCTTGCCAAGGTCGGGGTCGCGGGTTCGAGTCCCGTTTTCCGCTCTCTTTTATTGTTTACCATGCCGCAATGGTGGAATTGGTAGACACGAGGGACTTAAAATCCCTTGGCCAGTAATGGCTGTGCGGGTTCGAGTCCCGCTCGCGGCACTTTCCTCCTACATATGAAAAAATTTGCTTATTTTTTTATTCTAATAGCAAGTCTTACACTTACCGCCTGTGGGGTAAGCAGCAACAGATTTCAGCTCGAAGGCAGATTTCTTCACATGGACCAAGGTGAATTTTATGTTTACAGTCCTGATGGCGGCATCGAAGGTGTCGACACCATCAAGGTGATAG
Source organism: Segatella intestinalis (assembly GCF_029348455.1). Lineage (NCBI taxonomy): Bacteria > Pseudomonadati > Bacteroidota > Bacteroidia > Bacteroidales > Prevotellaceae > Segatella > Segatella intestinalis. Next base: position 85,296 of record NZ_JARJVV010000001.1, on the reverse strand, counting down.
ACGGACGTTTCACCTACGAGGCTCCCTGCAAAGACAAATTTACTCTGATGATTGTGTTCCCCAACTTCTCCGAGCAGCCTGTATTCGCTGAGCCGGGAAAGTCGGTAGACATCAAGGCTGACGCCTCTCACCTCAAGGAACTTACTGTAAAGGGAAGCAAGGACAATGAGCTCATGAACTCGTTCCGCGAACAGATTCTCAACGTCTCACCTCCCGAAGAAACCCGAATAGCCGAGCGGTTTATCAAAGACAACCCTGCCTCGGTAGTAAGCGTATTCCTCGTCAGAAAATACTTCGTGGCTGCTCTTTCGCCCGATTACGCCAAGGCTTCACAACTGCTCAGCATTCTGAGCAAGGAACAGCCCGGCAACGGCAATCTCGCAAGACTGGCACAGCAGCTCAAATGGCTCAAGAGCGCAGGCATCGGCTCACAACTGCCTGTATTCACAGCCTACGACACCAACGGGAAACTCATATCAAGCACATCTCTTGCCTCGGCACCCGTAGCCGTCATCACCACCTGGTCGACCTCTGTCTTCGACAGCATGGACCTCTTGCGTGAACTCAAGAAGCGCCAGCGTAGCTCGCAGGGAAAACTCAAACTGATGAGTATCTGTATAGACGGCAATAAGGCCGACTGTAAAAGAAACCTGGAGCGCGACTCCATCTCATGGCCCAACGTATGCAACGGAGACTTGCTTGCCGACAAGACTCTCCTGAAACTCGGACTGATAGGAATCCCCGACAACATCGTGCTGAAGAATGGCAAAATCGTGGCGCGGAGCCTGAAGAAGAATGAGCTGAACAGCAAGTTGGACCAACTGCTGAAATAAAGCATATCAACACCCCCGAAACGACAACAATCTTCATCACCATCTAAAACCTGAAGACATGTTAGTAAAAACCTATTGCGCAGCCGTAAACGGTCTGGAAGTAACCACCGTAACCATAGAAGTAAGCCTCAACCGAGGCGTACAGTATCATCTCACGGGTCTTGGCGACGAGGCTGTAAGAGAAAGCCGCGACCGAATAGCCGCTGCCCTGCAGTATAGTGGCTTCAAGTTTCCCGTGGCCGACATTACCATCAACATGGCTCCAGCCGACCTTCGCAAAGAAGGAAGCTGTTTCGACCTGCCCTTAGCTATCGGCATATTGGGAGCCAACAGCAACATCATAGAAGATCATCTCAAGGAATATATGATGGTGGGCGAGCTGAGTCTCGACGGAACCTTGCAGCCCATCAGGGGCGCCCTGCCTATTGCCATAAGGGCAAGAGCCGAACATTTCAAGGGACTCATCGTACCCGAACAGAATGTGCGCGAGGCTGCCGTGGTCAACAACTTAGAGGTGTACGGCATGAAAAACCTGCTCGAGGTCATCCAGTTCATGAACGACCAGAGCAATCCTTCTCCCACCATCGTCGATACCCGCAAGGAATTTTACGAAAATCAGAGTCATTTCGACCTCGACTATGCTGACGTACGAGGTCAGGAGAATGTGAAACGTGCCTTGGAAGTAGCTGCTGCAGGCGGACACAACCTCATCATGGTAGGACCTCCTGGTTCGGGTAAGTCGATGATGGCTAAGCGTCTGCCTTCCATTCTTCCTCCTCTCACGCTCTCTGAGAGTTTGGAAACCACACAGATACATTCCATAGCTGGCAAGTTGGGCAAGAACGTATCGCTCATCTCGCAACGTCCTTTCCGCTCTCCCCATCACACCATATCTCAAGTGGCTTTAGTAGGTGGAGGAGCAACTCCTCAGCCTGGCGAAATCTCGTTAGCACACAATGGCGTGCTCTTCTGCGACGAGCTGCCCGAGTTCAACAAGACGACCCTCGAGGTGCTGCGCCAGCCTTTGGAAGACCGGCACATCAACATCAGCCGCGCCAAATACACCATCGACTATCCTTGTTCTTTCATGTTTGTGGCAAGCATGAACCCTTGTCCCTGCGGCTATTATGGCGATCCAACCCACAACTGTGTCTGCACCCCAGGACAGATACAACGCTACATGAACAAAATCTCTGGTCCACTGCTCGACCGCATCGACATCCAGTGCGAGATAACTCCCGTTCCCTTCAAGGACATCTCGAAGGCGGCACAAGGTGAGCCAAGTGCCGAGATACGCAAACGTGTGATAAGGGCAAGGGAAATCCAGGCGGCACGCTTCAGCGGACAAAAAGGAATCCACTGCAATGCACAAATGAGCGAGCGCATGATACATCAGTATGCCGAACCCGACGAGGCTGGCATCAGCATGTTGAGAATGGCGATGGAACGTCTGTCACTCTCTGCCCGCGCCTACAACCGCATCCTGAAGGTAGCACGCACCATTGCCGACCTGGAAGGCTGCGAGCATGTAGAGTCGCACCACTTGGCAGAGGCCATCGGTTATCGCACCCTCGACCGTGGCGACTGGGCAGAAAGAGGAATATAGAACTTTCGTCTTATCGGTAAGTACCGTCAGGCTACACCGAAAACGATGCTGAGTATAGAAACGGATACTATTATTGGCTTTAACCAAAAAGCGGACATTGGGATTGAGTCCAATGTCCGCTTTTTCATATTTCATTTCTCGCTAATTGATTAAGAACGCTTGATAGTCCACTTATAACCAAAACGTAATTGATTATTTTCATAATGGTTTACTTCCACAATGACCTCATCACTGGTCAACTTCTTGTAGGTCATCTTGAGAGTGAAAGGAGTGTCTTCTGTCCAATCGCAATGATACTCCTTGATCAATCCCTTGGAGCGAGTGCCCAACTTGCCACCTATAGCCAGGACATTCAGAATCTCACCATTGGTGCCATCAAAGAACTCAGCTTCCTCCAAAAGCAGCAACATATTCAGGTCAAGAGTCTTGTCAAAAGGTGCAGGAATGGCTGTTGTCTTGTCGTAAGCGAATGTAGAGACAGCATCCATGCTTTCACACTTCACCTTTGTGAGATAACCATTTTCCCAAATGAAAGTATGATTGTCCCAGTCGTCAGAGCCATCATACTCACTGATGTCATTATAACGAGTCTGCATCATCGTACCATCAGCATTATAAGATATCTCAAATGGCCTTGTGCCGTTCATCCATGACTTGAAGATAGTACCACTGACTATCCTTCCATTCTCCAATTTGGCATTAAAGTCTGCCATATCCTCTTCTGTCTTCTGAGAAGGATAATAGATAGATTTCCTATTCCAATCCGTCTTGATGCTTGCTCCCGAGTTGAAGATGGTTCCGGTAGTAGTCTCAATACAATACTTGTCGCTGGCACCAGCCATATCATCACGCTCCACATGCTTGAACCTCGTCAAATTGCCATTCTGATACTGCAGTTCATAAGTCTCCGTCCCATCATCCTCTACATGAGTACCAGTAATGACAGAACATTCTTTGGTGATAGTAAAGAGAGCCGTAATTCCACCATTATCTGCATCGGAATCTCCTCCAACATTTGAGCTATCCTCAGCAGTCTGAGTAATCAATATGGGCACCGTCTTGTCGTCACATACTATAATAATGTATGCAGAACGGCTTTTCCCAGTATCGTTCTTATCAAGCTGGATACTGATGTGACAGGTTCCGTCATCAAGGCGAGAGCCTTCATAACGCAGCCAACTGATTTCTTCTGTAGAAGAACCATCAGACGTAGCTGAAACATAAGCACGATAAGCCTTGGATGCCTTCATGATGATTTCTGAAGAGGTTTGATCCGCGACAACAGACAGTTTGCCATCACGAACATTCTCAAACTTAAATCCACCCCACTCGTCTCCATTATCATCGGAGCTACAACTTACCAATGCCGAGGTAGCAAATGCCATCAGGCACAGCACCCAGTAACTAAAGATTTTCTTCATAAATTCAAGTATTAAATCATTATCATTTTAAAAAACTTATTTCACAACCCAACGGTTTCCATCCTCATCCAATCCCGTGACAGTATTGATAATATGGAAATTGCCCTTATTGGTCCATCCCTGTACAGAATTACCAAAACTGAACATATCATGCAACTCAAACTTCATGAACTTGAAGAGAAACATCAATGAGAATAACAGGATCAGCACTCCGACAATGGAGAATCCTGCCATGTAAGAAATACCTGCAGCCACAGCTTGGAAAACTATCTTGCGCCAACGCACCTCCTTGGGAGTATCCTCATAAGCGAAAACAACACACAAGATCACACAGAAGGAAGCTATAAGATACACATTGGCGTCCTCGCCAAAAAGCAAGCATAAGAAAGACCAAAGACCCAAGGCTACAGACCCTAAAAGTCGCATATTGCCACTACGCACATACGACTTATCCCCCTTATCCACTTTCAATACGAAACGATCAATACGCTCATAAAGAAGGAACATGACGACAAAGAGTATGGGACTTACCAAAGCCGGTCCGCCTAAGTTCTTGTTAAAGACGTCCCATAATCCAGACACAGAAATCGATAGTTGGGAGTCGGCTATCAGTACCGAAAGAATACCAAGCACCACACCTCCTACACACAGAACCTTCTTCTCGTCACAATAATGACTGTCCTCCATATCGTCAGGAGCACTCCATTCCGCACCAACAGACCTAAAGAATGTCAGCTTCACATCATTGAGCATTCCTGCATGATTTTTAGCAAGCAAGATGGCAAGTGCCAAACTGATATATACAACCGAAGACGTATCCTTCACCAAAAAAGCGATGACAGACCACAGAATATAGGTTTGTTGCAAATAGCGCAAATACTGCAACATACCTCTTGAACATAGAGAATTGCCAACTTGCTGCAGAGCACCAAGATGCTTACAACCCGCTATCAACACAATAAGGCCAGCCAATCCCCCTCCCCAAACAACACCAAAGGACAAGGTAGCTACAATACCTGCCACGCCATAAGCAGCCAGCAACATTCCACTACTCTTCACCCATGATGCAATCACTTCGTTGCGAATACCAGCAGAACGCTTCACGGCAAAATAAGCGCCAAGGGCAATGAGGATAACATCTATTACAAACAGTCCTCTCTCCAACACCACAAATGTAAAGAAGAATCCTATTGACAACAAAAAATTATCATATCCCTTCAAAGCTTCTCTACGGATAGCCAACTGTTCTTTTTCTTCATTTTCCATATTAAAATATCATGTTAGTTTAAAAATTTGAGTTGTAAAGGTAAGACAAAATAAGATGAAAGTCTTTCCACATGACATAAAAGTCATCTTTTCCTTAAAATTCTACGTTATTCCATAGCCTTGTACCTATGGTTTTCCGTAGTTTGAAACCCGAGTTACAGAAAAAGGACACCTTCCTTTAAATTTTCAATCGCAGAAAAATATACTTTCAATTCTTTTTTTATTATCTTTGCAAGGTAAATGCAACGTAAACTGACTATAATGACATCCAAGCATCCATCCTCCCTATTGGCATGGCTATTCGTCATGCTGCCGATATTGGCATTCTTCTCCGCCTGTTCCAACCACAAAGCAGGAGACGAGCAGAAGGCGTATGCCCTGTTCCTTGAGGCAATAAACCACAATGCCGCCGGCGACAAAAAACTTGCGATTACCCTTATCGACAGCGCTCTGCAGATGAATGCCGCCGACACCACTCGCAGTTGGCTTACCTGCGAGAAGACCACGGCACTCGTCGACCTCGGAAAGTTGAAAGAAGCAACTGCCATAGGCAAGAACGGCATACTGTTCGCTGAGAAAATCAAGGACGAAGAAGGTATGATGGGGATGTGCGGTTCGCTGGGCATCTGCTACCGAAGACTGGGTGACCTCGACTCCTCGCTCTTTTACTACAAAAAGGGATTGGAAACAGCCATAGAGAGTCAGAATACAGAATACGAGATATACTTGAACAACTGCATCTCCGTGCTTTTCAACGAGCAAAAAAGATACCGTGAAGCCATCGAATACTCCGACAAGGCAGAAAACAAGGCGATAGCCACCAATGACACCATCGAAAGACTGTCTGCTCACGCCAACAAGGGGGCTATATTCATGCGACAGGGCTTATACCGAAAGAGCATCGATTTCCTCACCCCTCTTTGGGGCATGGTAAAAGAAGCCAACTATAATGTGCTGACCCTCAAATATCTGTCACCTTTGCTCAAGTCATACTTAGCTTTGGGAAAGACAGATTCCGTGATGCACTATATGGCTTATGCTGACGAGGCTTGCCGCAACTTGGGTCCAACCAGCAACGGCATACTTGGCATCCTGGAAATCAAGGCGCAAATGTTGGGCAAACAGAAGAGATACGCCGAGCAGAGCATCCTGCTTGACAGCATCAGCAGATTCAACAATGTCAACATGGCGATGCCACAAGACAAACTCTTTGCCACCCAGGCCGAGTGCCTCTACAACCTGGGCAAGACACACGAAGCTTACAGCACCATGAAAGCTGCCTATCAGAAGGCTGACTCCCTGAAACAAAGCGACATCGACAAGCAACTGAGCGAATTCAACGTCAAATACAAGACCTTGGAGAAAGAGGTACAAATAGAAAAGATGAACCACGAGCAGAGCCTACTCTACATCCGCATTCTCTGCCTCACCATCGCCATCATCATCCTGCTCATCGCCATTCTTATCATTCTCTACCGCAGAAAGTTGGACAAGCAACGTGCCGAGTTGACCGAGAAAACTTCCTATATCAATGGAGTGGAGACTGAGCGTAAGCGACTTGCCAAGGAACTGCACGACGGCGTATGCAACGACATCCTCGCCGTCAACATCATGATGCAGACCGACAAGGAAGCTGCAGAACGCCTGCTCAAAAATGTAGGAAACGATGTGCGTCGCCTCTCACACGAGTTGATACCACCTCGTTTCGACAATGCCTCTCTCTCTGAGCTGGTATGCACCTATTGCCAGTCGATGAGCGCCGAGAATGGCACTATCGTCAAACCGTTCGTCAGCCGTTCCTTTGAGAAGCTGAATCTCCCAAGCCGAACGGCTTTAGAAGTATATCGCATCGTTCAAGAGAGTGTGTCGAATGCTATCAAGTATGGCTACAGCAAGATGATTACCGTGACCCTGGACGCAAGCAACAACCAAGCCTCCCTCTGCATTGCCAATGACATATCCCGAGAACACCCTATCACACAGGGTAAGATGGGTATAGGCAAAGATACGCTGAAGATGAGAACAGAAGCCCTGAAAGCCGTTCTCACCATCAGCGAACAAGACGAAGAATACAAAGTAGAGGTGCGTTTTCCACTATAATCCAAGCCTTCTCAACCCATCACAGACAGCAACGAAACAGACATGAAAAAGAACATTCTCATCGTAGATGACCATCCCATCGTTTCAACAGGGCTACAAGCCCTCATTGAACACACAGGAGAATACGGCAAAATATATGTCACCAACAACATCGCATCAAGCCGCCTTCTGCTCAGGCAAAAAGACATCGACATCGCCATCATCGACCTGGAATTGCAGGATGCCAATGGCATGGAACTGATCAAGTACATCCACCAGACTCACATCAACACCAAGATACTGGTCTATACGATGCACGAAGAACTCTGGACGATTCGCCAACTGATGAAGGAGGACGCCGATGCCATCGTCATGAAAGGCGACAATCCACAAGAAGTGCTCATTGCCCTTCGCAAGATAGAACAGGGCAAGGGATATTTCAGCCAACAGTTCATGAGGCTCATCAACAGCCAGGACACTTCAGAAATCACCTTGTCCAATAGAGAGGCTGAGGTGTTGGAACACATCTCCAATGGTTTATCCACCAACGATATCGCCCAGCAACTCAACATCAGCAACAACACGGTGGAGTTCCATCGTCACAACCTGATGAAGAAACTCTCTGCCAACAACATGGCACAGCTCGTGAAGAAAGCGATACAGTTGGGGCTCAACTTCATAAAGTGAAGCTCACAACTACGGATTACCATAGGAAAGACTCGTCATCCAGACTTTTTGCATAGCCGAAACAGCATGTTTTCGGCTTTTTTATGTAACTAAACTTTCTCAAGCCTACAAAAATCTATGTTCTAAACTATCGAACTTATGTTCTAAAGTTTGGAACTTGTGTTCTAAAGTATCGAACTTATGTTCTAAACTTTAGAACATAGATTTTTCACAAGAGTCAGAACAATTTCATATCGAACCAAAAACAATTTGTATAGTATTAAAGTAATTACTCATGGCTATAGGGGTGCCGGGGTGTTACTTTTTCATGTATCAACGACCAATTAGCTAAAGAAAAAAGCAAATATTTCCTACTAATTACAGTATTTTTTTGTAATTTTGCAGCCAAATAACAAAAATATATTAGCTAATATGGAACAAAAGAATTTTAAACGTACCACCGTGACGGCAGCCTTGCCTTATGCTAATGGTGGTGTACATATTGGACACTTGGCTGGAGTTTACGTACCTGCCGACATCTATGTACGCTATCTCAGACTCAAGAAGCAAGACGTGGTCTTCATCGGCGGAAGTGATGAGCACGGAGTTCCCGTAACCATCCGAGCTAAAAAAGAAGGCATCACCGTACAGGAGGTGGTTGACCGTTACCACAACCTTATCAAGAAGAGCTTCGAGGATTTCGGAATCTCTTTTGATGTGTACAGCCGTACCACTTCACCTACTCACAATAAGTTTGCTTCCGATTTCTTCCGCACACTCTATGACAAGGGCGTCTTAGAGGAAAAGGTAGAGGAGCAGTTCTGCGACGAGGTTACCGGCGAGTTCCTTACCGACCGTAATATCGTGGGCACATGTCCTCGATGTGGTGCAGAGGGAGCTTATGGCGACCAGTGCGAGAAGTGTGGCGCAACCCTCTCACCAGAGGAACTTATCAACCCTACCAACAAGAACAACCCAGGCCACGGTCTGGTAAAGAAGCCTACCAAGAACTGGTATCTGCCTTTAGGAAAATATCAGGACTGGCTGAAGCAGTGGATTCTGGAAGGACACAAAGAATGGCGCTCCAATGTTTACGGTCAATGCAAGAGCTGGCTCGACATGGACCTTCAGCCACGTGCGATGACACGCGACCTCGACTGGGGTATTCCTGTTCCTGTAGAGGGAGCTGAAGGCAAGGTGCTCTACGTATGGTTCGACGCACCTATCGGATATATCTCCAACACCAAGGAGCTCTGCGATGCACATCCCGAGAAATGGGGCACATGGCAGAAGTGGTGGCAGGATCCAGAGACTCGCCTCGTACACTTCATCGGTAAGGACAACATCGTATTCCACTGCATCATATTCCCTACCATGCTGAAGGCTCACGGCGACTATATTCTGCCAGACAATGTGCCAGCCAATGAGTTCCTGAACCTCGAGGATGACAAGATTTCCACCTCGCGCAACTGGGCTGTATGGTTGCATGAATATCTCGTAGACTTACCAGGCAAGCAGGATGTATTGCGCTATGTACTGACAGCCAATGCACCTGAGACCAAGGACAACAACTTTACATGGAAAGACTTCCAGGAGCGCAACAACTCTGAGTTGGTAGCCGTATATGGAAACTTCGTCAACCGCGCCCTGCAACTTACCAAGAAATACTGGAATGGCGTGGTTCCTGCCTGTGGCGAACTTCAGGAAGTGGACAAGAAAGCCATTGCAGAATTCAAGGACGTAAAGGAGAAGGTAGAGCAGTTCCTCGACGTGTTCAAGTTCCGCGAGGCACAGAAGGAAGCCATGAACCTGGCACGAATCGGCAACAAGTATATCACCGAATGCGAGCCTTGGAAGGTATGGAAGACCGACCCTAAGCGAGTAGAGACCATTCTGAACATCTCACTCCAGTTGGTTGCCAACCTCGCCATCGCCTTTGAGCCATTCCTGCCATTCTCTTCTGAGAAGCTCCGCAAGATGATCAATATGCCAAACTTCGAATGGACACAACTCGGAAGCACCGACCTGCTGAAGGCTGGCGACCAGTTGGGCGAGCCAGAGCTCCTCTTCGAGAAGATAGAAGACGAGGTGATAGAGAAACAGCTCCAGAAACTTGCCGACACCAAGAAGGCCAACGAGGAGGCTTCCTATAAGGCAGAGCCTGTCAAGCCAGAAGTAAGTTTCGAAGACTTCGAGAAACTCGACATACGCGTAGGACACATCCTGAACTGCGAAAAGGTAAAGAAGTCGAAGAAGCTCCTCAAGTTCACCATCGATGACGGTACAGGCACCGAGCGCACCATCTGCTCAGGCATCGCTGCTTATTATGAGCCAGAAGACCTCATCGGCAAGGACGTGCTCTTCGTTGCCAACTTTGCTCCACGCAAGATGATGGGCATAGAGAGTCAGGGCATGATTCTCTCGGCTGTCAACTTCGACGGAAGCCTCAACGTCACCTCTCTCCTGGGCAAGGTGAAGCCAGGAAGCCAGGTGGGATAAAGACAAACATAAAAGTACTTTCGCCCCTATATTGCAAAGGCTCTATATCTATATTTTTAATATAAGGTATAGAGCCTTTTACCATATCATCGGCGTACCGCTCTATATTAGCTAAAAGCGGAAAAATCACAAAAATATCAAATCGTATGGGAATAAAGCGTAATATACATTTAAATAGAATCATCTCTACAATCGCCATGCTGCTCTGCATCTGTTGGATGCCAGCATGCGCACAGATAAGAATCGTGGACGAACAAGACGGGAAGCCCGTTGCTGGCGCTTACATCTTCAGCAGCGACAACCACCTGCTGTGCATCAGCGACTCAAAGGGGAACATAGAACCACAGAGCGGAATGATCACCATCAGCAACGTGGCGTATGAATCGAAAACCATAGATGCGTCGACCGTCAAAGGAGATGTTCTGCTGAAGCAAAAGGTTTATGCGCTGCCCGAAGTGACAGCAAACAAGACCGACTACATAAAACTTACCGGAGTCTTTCGGGACATCTGCCGCAACAATGGAAAGACCATCCTATACCGGGAGGGCATCATGGACTTCTACATCAACCTGGAAAACGGGAAGACAAAACGCAGAGTGCGTGCCTGCCGACAATACGAGCGAAGCGGACTCAGAAAGCTCATCAACTTCAATATTTCCATCCTCAGCGAAGCCAGATCGTTCGATATGTCACGCATCAAATATGTGAAGCGCGATACCATAAACAGCATAAAGGGGGACACAACATTCTATAGCTCACACTTCAAAGGTACGCAGAGCGACAAAGCCATCATGTACATAGACACACACCAGAAGAACCTGTACAGGCACATCATAGACAACACACAATACAGAAAAATCACCAATCCGCTGCTCAAAATAAAGACCGATGTATGCGACTGGACCTTCTCTGATAAAAAGGAGGCCTGGAGCTCGCTCGTATCATTCAGAAAGATATGGAACTACGACAATACACCATTGCCTGGCAAGAGCGCAATAGAAACAGAGGAGATGAACGACTTTGTGGTAACCGGCGTGAAAGCCTTGACCAAGGAGCAAGCACAGACAGAAATGAAAGACAGGACAGAAACCGACAACTTCACTCTGCCCGACTGTCTGCCAGCCATCCCCTACGACGTAGCCAAAGAGACGGAAGGCCTCTTGATAAAAAGATTTTGGGAAATGTAAAGAATTGAGCTTTCGCAAGTTCAGAAGTTATAGAAGGCAGAGAAGGGAATACAGAAGAAAGCCGTGATGACAAACAACAAAAACAGAAAGAACCCTTCATACATCTCGCTTTTTGGGCCAAAAACATGCACAGTTTGATAGGGTTTGTGCACAAACGGCTATCTTTTTCATCAAAAAGTTTGCTCATATAAAAAAAAAAGCGTTCCTTTGCACCCGATTTCAACGGCAAAGATGGTAAGCGAGAGAAGTTTACACCTTATTATATATATAAGATATCGTGCCGTTATTATAAACAAAAGTATTAAGATAACAATGACTCACAATTTGTTAAAAGGCAAGCGTGGCATCATCTTCGGTGCCCTCAATGAGGAATCAATCGCTTGGAAAGTAGCCGTTAAGGCTGCTGAAGAAGGTGCCACCATCGCACTGAGTAACACAGCAATGGCCCTGAGAATGGGTACACTCGACAAACTCGCTGAACAAATCAACGCTCCTATCATCGCAGCTGATGCGACAAGCGTAGAAGACTTGGAAAAGGTTTTCACAGAAGCACAGGAGAAATTGGGTGGCAAGATTGACTTCGTTCTCCACTCTGTAGCCATGAGCCCTAACGTGCGCAAGCATCGCACTTACGATGATCTCGACTACAACTTCCTGAACAAGACTCTCGATATTTCTGCCATCTCTTTCCACAAGATGCTGCAGGTAGCCAAGAAGTTGGACGCCATCAATGAGTGGGGTTCTGTAGTTGCCCTTACTTATGTGGCTTCTCAGCGCACATTCTTCGGTTACAACGACATGGCTGATGCCAAGAGTATGCTGGAGAGCATCGCACGTAGCTTCGGATACATCTACGGTCGCGAGAAGCACGTGCGTATCAACACCATCTCACAGAGTCCTACAGCCACTACCGCTGGTAAGGGTATCAAGGATATTGACAACATGATGGACTTTGCCGACAAGATGTCGCCACTGGGCAATGCCGTTGCAGAGGATTGCGCAAACTACTGCGTAATGATGTTCTCTGACTTCACACGCAAGGTAACCATGCAGAACCTCTTCCACGATGGTGGTTTCTCGTCTATGGGTATGAGCCTTCGCGCCATGAACCAGTATGCAAAGGATCTGACTCCTTACGAGGACGAGAACGGAAAGGTGATCTACGGATAATACAACCCGCAATATCTGCTTCAAGAAGATAGCGATACTGCATCAAATAAGAAATCCGCATTCGAAGAGAGATCGAAAACTCTTCTGAATGCGGATTTTGCTATGTTATCAAAGTGCAAAACGATAACCCACAGAGAATGTAAACACACGATTCTTACAACTGTCATCATGACCTGGAGAATCGTCAACATTAGTAAGTCCCAAGTTGTAACGGGCATCAAGCACTACCCCCATATACTCATAAGACAAGCCTATAGGCAGAGAGACATCCACCTTTTTAGCTGGCCAGGAATCTGATACCTTCTGTGAATTGTCATAGGTAGCACCACCATATTGATCCCTCTCTATATCAATGGAGGTAAACTCATACTTAGGATCGTTGAGCAGGAAACCTGCCTGTACGCCAACCATAAATGCCAACTGACGGGTAACATAACCCTTCACCATCAAAGGTACATTGAGATAATGCAAATTGGTGTGATAGTCGGAAATGCCCTGATACTTCCTTCTTTCAGCATCAATAGTAGCCTCATAACTGGAGAAGCGGAAGCCCTGCTTGGCATAATAAGCTCCTAAACTGACGCCAATCTCCTTGGTAGCACGATACTCCACATCGACACCACCCATAAAACCAGCCTGGAAACTTGACTTCAAAGAAGCCTTATCTTCACCTGAAGCATAATAAATGCGGTTATTGCTCCAGTTGGCAAGCGCCACTCCTACACGAGGGATGACAGAAAACCTGCCGACCTCACTCTCTACTGTCTGCGCCATTGCCCCTAAAGAAAGAGCCAATAAGCAGACAAGTGATAAAATATTTCTTCTCATAAACACTTATATATTCCATTAATAAATCATGAATACTCCTTATATATATTATCTAAAACGCAAACACACTCATAATATTGCACCCATATCATAAGGAATCAACTAAAAGAGTCAAAAAGCTATTAAAGCCATCATAAATAAAGGCATTTACTGGCTAAATGGAGCAACGAAACAATTATTACGCCTACAAAAACTGTTTTTACCCCATCTAAAGATAACTATTTCATATCTTTGCATCAGAAAACAAAAACGACGTTGTGAAACGCATTTCATCATCTTTTACTTATACATATATAATATTAAGAAATTATTCTTAGGAGAAACAAGGAAGTTATCTGAATTTTCAGGTAACTTTCTTCGTTTATATACAACCCACACAAATCAATCTTCCTATTAAAGCAGTACACTTTACAACACCCACGGCACTCCATTAGAAAGATTGTGTTTCATCATAGTCTATACACATTTTTATATAGCATCAAAGACTAAGCTATTTACAAATACACAGAACCATGAAGTCTTCAAGAATCCAATCGCACTCAATCATCTTTACGCTCAAAACGAAAGACAAGTGGCAGATGGTCACTATAGCCTCCCAGGTAACGAGGTCCCAAGTAAGTACGTTTAGGATGATAGCCACCATAACGCTCATCCTCTTCCATCAGGAAGGGCAAATCACCCACATAACACTCAACAGAGCATCTTGCCACAGGAGGACTGCAAAGTATATGATCGAGACTGCGCCATTCACCATGCCAACGATATGTGGCCTTTGCACCATGTCTGCCCGTTGCATGCTGCGAAACCTCTGTTAGACGGGAGCCTGCACGCAAAGACAACAATGCCGGTGAGTCGGAATAGTCATTAAAATCTCCTGCCACGATGATACTTGCCTCCTTACTCAAGGTATAGATAGAATCCACCGCCTCGTTCAACTGCTTGGCAACCTGCATACGAAAAGGACGAGAAACCGTCTCTCCTCCCCTACGACTGGGAGCATGTACAACAAACACATGCAGGGTATCACCACCCAGAAGAAGCCCACTGACATACAAAATATCGCGTGTAGGGCGCATTCCAGCTAAAGACTTGATACGTATGGGATAAGAACGCAAAGGGCAGAAAGAAGAAGGAAGATACATCAGAGCCACATCTATACCTCTCTCATCGGGCGAAGAAGTCATCAGATATTCATAACCGGCAAGACGAAGAAGCGAGCGCTTGGTGAGGTCGGTCATCACCGTATCGTTCTCCACCTCGCACAGAGCCACCAAATCAGGGATTTCCCATTCCTTATTTCCCTTCTCGCCCAAAGCTACCAGTTCCTTTGCCAGATTGTTCAGTTTACGCCAATACCGGGTACGAGTCCAATGATAGCTGCCTTCAGGAGTAAACTCCATGTCATTCTTGAGGGAATCGTGACGTGTATCAAACAGATTCTCGCAATTCAGCTCTACAAAAGTGAGTAAACTGGATAAAAGTAAGGCTAAAAACATAGACAACACATTATTATAATAGGGTAAAACGGAGGGAGTGATAAAAAATAAGGGCTTTTATTTCGGAAAGTCATTTTTTTGATGTATCTTTGCAGAAGCAAAGTTGCACGCAGTACTACAGAGAATCATTCTTTGCATACTCTGCCAATGGCTTTGCAAAATATATTCTACAGGGGTTCCATAGTTTAATGGATAGAACGGAGGTTTCCTAAACCTTTGATCCGAGTTCGATTCTCGGTGGAATCACTGACAAACAATAAAAGGTCGCTCCTTGATGGATGCGACCTTTTGTTGTTTTATATCTTGCCCCCGTCCGAAGGACTCGGACAGGGAATCAGATTCATTGATTATTTAGCCTCAACAGCTGCAACTTCCTCAGCAGGCTCAGCCTTGATCTTACGACCCAAAACGAGGTAAGCCAAAGGTGAAGCGATGAAGATAGAAGACAATGTACCGAATACAACACCCAGAATCATTGCGAATGAGAAGCTGCGGATGCTGTCACCACCAAGGATGAAGATGCAGAGCAACACGAGCAATGTAGAAACAGAAGTATTGATGGTACGTGCCAAGGTCTCGTTGACAGAAGCATTGAAGATCTGCTGACGATCACCCTTAGGATGAAGCTTCAGGTTCTCACGGATACGGTCGAATACAACCACCTTATCATTGATAGAGTAACCTACCACAGTCAGGATAGCACCGATGAAGGTCTGGTCAATCTCCAATGAGAATGGAACGAGACCCCACAAGAGAGAATAGAAACCAACAACTGTCAAGGCGTCGAATGCCAAAGCGATGGTAGAACCCAAAGAGAAGGCTACGTTGCGGAAACGAAGCAGGATGTAAAGGAAGATAGCAATCAAAGCGAAGAGCACACTATAGATAGCGCCCATAGTGATATCCTTGGCTACTGAAGGACCGACCTTAGTACTACTGATAATAGAACCACCCTGACGAACATCTGGATTCTTGAATGCATCAACATTTTCCTGAGAAACCAAACCAGCCTTCTTCAAAGAGTTGTAGAGAATAGTCTCTGCCTGATCGTCGACTGCTGGGTTGTTGCTCTCAATCATATAGTTGGTAGACACACGGATTGTCTTACCATCTGTTCCGATAGCAATGGCACTTGTATTAGCCTTAGTTCCATCAGCATTGACGAAAGCATCACCAAGTACTGTACGGATCTCCTCTGGCTCAACTGGGCTCTCGAACTGAACCACATAGTTGCGACCACCTGTAAAGTCGATACTCTTGCTCAATCCACGTACAAAGAAACTGCTGATAAATACTACTGCAGCAATGATAGCTACGGTAAAGGTAATCTTGTACATAGACATGAACTTGTACTTCTTGCCCTGCATCAGGTTGTGAGAAACGGCAGTGTCAAACTTGCAGTGCATCCACTTGTCGTGGTTCAACTTGTAATCGTAAACCAGACGAGTCAAGAACACAGCAGTGAAGAAAGATACGATGATACCGATAATCCAGGTAGTGGCGAAACCACGGATAGGACCTGTACCTGTAACCAACAGGATAACACCTGTGATCAAAGAAGTCAAGTTAGAGTCGAAGATGGCAGAGAAAGCGTTACCATAACCTGCGGCAACAGCCTGCTTCATACCCTTGCCAGAACGAAGCTCTTCCTTGATACGTTCATAAATAAGCACGTTGGCATCCACCGCAGTACCCAAAGAAAGCACCATACCGGCAAGACCTGGCAACGTCAAGGCTGCCTGGAACGACGTCAGAATACCAAGCGTGAAGAATACATTGACGAGCAAAGCCAAGTTAGCCATCATACCAGGTACAATGTTGTACATAACAACCATATAAACCATCAAGAGTACGAAAGCCACAACGAATGAGATGATACCCATCTGGATAGACTGAGCACCAAGAGTAGGACCAACTACCTCTTCCTGAACGATACGTGCAGGAGCTGGCATACGACCAGACTTCAATGTGTTGGCCAAGTCCTTGGTATCCTCGATAGTAAAGTTACCAGAGATCTGTGAGCTACCACCATCAATCTCGCCATTAACACGAGGAGCAGAATAAACTACACCATCCAACACAATGGCAATAGCCTTGCCCACGTTGGCCTTGGTCATCTGAGCCCACTTGCGTGCACCCTCAGTATTCATCTTCATGCTGACAACAGGAGAACCCATCTGGTCGAACTCGTCCTTGGCGTCTGTGATTACATCACCCTCCAATGGAGCACGACCTGTAGTGGTAGTCACCTTCAAGGCATGAAGCTCATAGATATTCTTTACATTCAGATGATCAGCTGGCTTAGCACTCCAAAGCAGACGCAAGTCAGATGGCAAAACACGCTTAGCTACGGCTGAGTAGATAATCTTGTTGATAGCAGCAGTATCGCGGACACTGGCATAACCTACAGTACTCAAACCGCCAGCGAGTTGCAGACGAGCCAGCAATGGATGAGCCTTGATGGCAGCTGCATTCTGTGCATCCTCGCCTACCTTAGCAGCAGCATCGTCCTTCTTCTTGATAGAGAACTTACCTTCTGCCTTCTTAGGCTCTGCCTTGGCTACGGCTTTCTTGGCTGCAGCAGAATCTGCTGCTACAGTATCAGTCTTCTCCTCACCATTATCGCCATTAGCGATACGAGTGTCGAGCTGCTGCAGATAAGGAGCGATCTCATCAGAATTGTATGTCTCCCAGAACTCGAGGTTGGCACTACCCTGAAGCATCTTACGCATACGCTCTGGCTGGCTGATACCAGGCATCTCTACCATGATACGGCCCTGCTGACCTTCCAGTTTCTGAATATTAGGCTGAACAACACCAAACTTGTCGATACGAGTGCGTACGACATTGAAAGAGTTGTCGATAGCATCCTGTACAGAAGCGCGGATAGCCTTTTCTACCTCCGCATCGCTGCTCTGAGGAGAAACCTTACCCTGCAACTGCTGGGTAGCGAACACTTCTGCAAGTTTATGACCTGGTGCGCTCTTGTGATAAGCGTTAATAAAAAGTGACACAAAGTCACCACCGTTAGCTTCTTCCTGAGCTCTGGCTTCCTTCATGGCATTTGTAAAGCCTGCATCGGTCTTATGATCGGCAAGGTTTTCAAGTACATCAGGTACAGAAATCTCAAGGATTACATTCATACCGCCCTTAAGGTCAAGTCCGAGACCAATCTGAGTTTCCAAGCAGTTCTGATAAGAGTAGACACCAAGATACTTCACAGAATCTTTATAATTCTGCTGTGCAATGGGGTCTTTCAACTCTGCAGCCTTACTGTCATAATATCTCGTAGCAAACGAGAATGACAGATAGAAGATGCTTGCAAGCGTCAACAAGACGGCAACACAAATTACAATTCCTTTGTTTTGCATTTCTATTTTTATTGTTATTAATTATTAATTTACATATAATGACGTGCAAAAATAATCATTTTTTTTCTTTTTAAGAAATTATTTCTGCGATATTATTCTTTTTTTAGTGTTTAGACTGCATTTTTAGGTAACAAAGCATGGGATAATGGTCTGAAACTGCTATTTTACTATCCACTTTACAGCCATAAGGCTTCCAATCTTCAGAGCACATGATATTGTCTATACGTACATAGAATCCACTCCTGTGATAACTTATCCCCAATCCATTCCCGCTCTCTATAAAACAATCAGTCAGGTCTTGTGCTATCGTACGATGCGCATACGAGATAGGACTGTCATTGAAGTCACCACAAAGTATGATGCTCTTTCCTTTATACCGACTCAGATAGTTTGCCACGGCGTCTGCCTCAGGAGCACGTTTCTTAGTGGCTTCCGCCAGTTTTACAATCAACAGTTTAGATGTCTGTTCGGCTGTATCGGTCTCCAATTTACCTTTCACTAAATTCTTGAACTTACGACGCTCTTCTAAAGACAAGCCTGTAGTCTCCAAATGATTATTGACCAACAACACTTCCTTACCCTTTACCGACAGACGAAAAGCCGCACTCAAGTTGCCTTTAGAGGCATAGGGAATCAGTTCCTTGCCCAGTATAGGGAACTTGCTCAGCACCATCAGGCCGTTACCGCCATTAGGGTGATTGATGGTTTCGATATAAGGATAAACAGGACGCAACAGCGTGTCTATCTGTTCCCATTCGTAAGCGGTAGGGACAGCTTCCTGAAGACACACAATATCTGCATTCTGCCTGCGCACATACTTCACTATAGGATTGACACCATCCTCATCCGTCACGCCTTCTGCAAGGCTCAACGTATTATAAGACAGTACTTTGATAGAACCAGCAGGCGGTTCGCTACAGATATTCAAGGGCATGTATTTCCTTACCGGCACATAACACAGCAAAAAGCCCAAAAACGGAATAAGAGCATATCGCGCCTTGACAATCAGCCAGAAGAACAAAAAGCAGAAATTGACGAAAAGGAAAAGGGGAAAGAACAATCCGGCAGTAGACAGCAATGCAAAATGCTCTGGCGACAAATGGTCAGAGTATCCTACAGCCATCATCAGAATGACAGAAGCGACATTGGCGCCTGCTATCATCCGTATGGTGAAAATCTTGATTCCGTCAAACATTTCCCTAACTTATTTCTGACTTAGCAAGTAATGTTGTTAGTACTTTATCATTGATAGCCTTATTTATTGCTCTGATCGAAAAGGATCTGCTTTTCTTCCTTAGTCAAACTATCATAACCATTCTTGCGTATCTTGTCAAGGATACGGTCTATCTCTTCTTGTGTAGCTTGCTTTTTCTTATTATAATCCCAGTCTTGCTGACGCTCATCGTCTGTAAAGTTCTCATTTCGGGTATAAGTAAACTGCTGTTTACGATGTTTGCCCGCAAAGGTGTCACGCATCTTCGCAAAAGCATCCTTTGCCCTGTTGCCACCATAACCTCCATCTATCTGCTTGCGCCAATAACGAATCATGAAGAAGCCAAAGACCATACCTCCGAGGTGAGCAATATGAGCCACACCATCACCCGTGGTCGCTATGGCAGAAAACAGTTCGATGGCAGCATAACCTATCACGAAATACTTGGCCTTGATAGGCACTGGGATAGGGAAGATGAAGATGCGGTCTTCGGGGAATATCATACCAAAAGCCAACAGAATGGCATAGATGGCACCCGAGGCTCCAACTGTAGTCCAACTGTTCAATGCACCCGACAAATTTTGGGATACCGAGAATATATTGCCAATCGTGATGCCAGGCATAAAGTCAGACATCTTCACATAAAACTGCACAAACTGAGCTGCCTCTTGAAACAGACCAGCTCCCACGCCACAAGCAATGTAATAAAAAAGGAATTTCTTTGCTCCCCACACTCTTTCTACCACACAGCCAAACATCCAGAGGGCAAACATATTGAAGAGAATGTGTTCGAAACCTCCATGCATAAACATGTAAGTAAAGAGCTGATAAATTTGAAAGTCGGAAGCCAAAAAGAAATGGAGTCCGAAAATATCATTCAGAGCATAGCCACCACTGGCATCCTTGCCCATCAGGAAAGTAAGCAGGAAGGCTACGACATTCACTATCAACAAGTTCTTTGTAACTATAGGTATATTGCGCATCTTTAAAATCTGATTAATTACTAAATATTTGCGGCAAAATTACTAAAAATATCCGTGAAAACGCCAAAAAAAAGGCATAATACACTTAATTTTCAATAAATTCATCACTTTTCTGCATTTTTTGTTTGACTTTTAAAAGAATAATTCTATATTTGTAAGCAAAATCGATGAAAAAACATTAGTATTAATCATTTAATAAAGTAAAATTATGAACAAGACAGAATTGATTGACAAGATTGCAGCAGGTGCTGGCATCAGCAAGGCTGATTCTAAGAAGGCTCTCGACGCCACAGTTAACGCACTTAAGGAAGCCCTCATCGCTGGCGACAAGATACAGTTGGTAGGTTTCGGTACATTCAGTGTTAACGAGCGTCCTGCTCGCGAGGGTATCAACCCTGCAACAAAGGAGAAGATCCAGATTGCTGCCAAGAAGGTTGCTAAATTCAAGGCTGGCGCTGAGCTTGCAGATGCTTTGAACAAGTAATTGTAAAAATTCTTGCAGATAAATAAAGGGCAGTCATTTTTGACTGCCCTTATTTTATAGTCTATGTCCTACCTGTTTATTTTGGCTGCTTGCCGATATAAGCCAAGATACCACCATCCACATAGAGAATGTGTCCGTTTACTGCATTAGATGCCTCTGAAGCGAGGAACACCGCCGGACCCATCAACTCCTCTGGCTCCAACCAGCGGCCGGCAGGAGTCTTAGCACAAATAAAGCTGTCAAAAGGATGACGGCTGCCATCTGGCTGATGCTCACGAAGAGGTGCAGTCTGAGGAGTGGCAATATAACCAGGGCCTAAGCCATTGCACTGAATGTTGTGCTCACCAAACTCTGAACAGATATTACGTGTCAGCATCTTCAAGCCACCCTTGGCTGCGGCATAGGCAGAAACTGTCTCACGCCCCAACTCACTCATCATAGAGCAGATGTTAATAATCTTGCCATGTCCCTTCTTTATCATACCAGGAAGTACTGCCTTTGAAACAATGAAAGGCGCAGTCAGGTCGATATCTACCACCTGCTTGAAGTCCTCTACCGACATTTCCGTCATAGGAATACGCTTGATGATACCGGCATTATTCACCAAGATATCTATCACGCCGAGTTCCTTCTCAATATCGACAACCATCTTCTTCACCTGCTCCTCGTCAGTAACATCACAGATGTATCCCTTGGCATCAATACCTTTTGCCTTGTAATCTGCCAAAGCCTGATCCATGTGATGCTGGCTACGACAGTTGAAAGCAATCTTTGCACCTGCCTTGGCATAAGCCTCAGCGATAGCGAAGCCGATTCCGTAAGCGGCTCCTGTTACAAGGGCTACCTTGCCCTCCAATGAAAATAATTTAGAAAAATCCATATCTCAATAGAATTATTGTTGTTATATCAAGTCTGTTATCTCAATTTTGTTTCTAAAGTCTGCTATTTCAATCAAGTCTGCTATTTCAGATCAGTTATCTCATAGAAATCCTGATCACCATAGTCAAGATTCTCGCCGCCCATTCCCCAAATGAATGTATAGTTGTGGGTAGCTGCCGCACTATGTATACTCCACTCTGGCGACAAGACTGCCTGATTGCCCTTCATCCAGATATGACGGGTTTCCTGTGGTTCTCCCATCAAGTGGCAAACTGCTTGCGACTCGGGAACTTCAAAATAGAAGTAGGCTTCCATTCTTCTGCTGTGGGTATGTGCTGGCATAGTATTCCATACGGAGCCTGGTGCCAATTCTGTCATTCCCATCTGCAACTGGCAGGTAGGAAGCACCTGGTTTACCAACATTTTATTAATATTACGCTCATTGCTCATTTCGAGTGAACCCATGTGGGCACAGATGGCATCCTGCTTGGTCACCTTACGACAAGGATAACTGGTATGAGCACAGGTACTGTTGAAATAGAATTTGGCAGGATGCTGAGGGTCCTTGCTCTCAAACAGCACATCTCTGTCGCCACTGCCTATATAAAGTGCCTCCTTAAAACCTAAGGTGAAAGACTCTTCACCCACTTTAACCACACCTTCTCCCTCGCCTACATTGAAAACACCAATCTCGCGGCGAGTGGTAAAATAAGTAGCTTTGAGAGGATCTATCGCTTCCAGTCGAAGAGTCTCGGCTTTAGGCATAACACCTCCCACTATCATTCTGTCGTACATGGAATAAACCATATTAACCTCATCGTTCACAAAAAGCGTGTCTATCAAGAACTCTTTTCGCAAGCGCTGGGTATCATAATTTTTAGCATCCACAGGGTGAGACGCATAACGAAGTGAATAATTAGTTTTCATGAAATTTTAAGTCTCTAAGATTAGTTTGATGGCAAATTTACAAATTATTTTTCTAATTCCACCAAAAACACACGAAAGATTCTTCCTTTTTGCTTATTTTATTATTAGAAATAATGATAAGTGTAAATTAGATGCCATTTTATACTACTAAAAAAGAGGAAAGAAAAGAAAACAATAAACACCTCATGAAAAAATGAGTCAGAAGACATAAAAAAAACAACCCTCCAAGCCATAACAGCCTGAAGGGTTGTTTTTGAAAAGTTGTCCCAGGCGGATTCGAACCACCACTGACAGAACCAAAAACTGTAGTGCTACCATTACACCATAGGACAATCAAACCGGATGCAAAGGTAGCGGATTTTTTCTCCACTACCAAATTATTTTAATACTTTTTGCATTTTTATTATTGAAATACACTGAAATATACTATTTCACTGTAATCAGATAATAATTCTTCTTGCCCTTTTGAACCAAGAGGTATTTACCGTCGATAAGATCTTCAGCTGTTACCAGCTGATCGAAAGCAGAGAGCTTCTCCTTATTGAGTGACACACCACCGCCCTTGACAAGTTTGCGCATTTCGCTCTTGCTTGGGAAAATCTGCATATCTTCCTGACAGAACAGGTCAACAGCACTACCACCCAGCAGACTCTTATCAAGGGTATAATGAGGCACATTGGCGAAGACATCATTCAAAGTAGCCTCGTCAAGCTGGGCAAGATTTTCCTTGGTAGCTTTACCAAAGAGAATGTTGCTGGCAGCAATAGCCATCTCCAAGTCCTCCTTGGAATGTACCATCACTGTTACCTCCTCTGCCAGACGCTTCTGAAGCACACGACGACCAGGGTCCTGCTTGTGCTCTTCTACAAGTGCATTAATGGTCTCCTGGTCCAAGTCGGTAAAGATCTTGATATACTTCTCAGCATCGTCATCGCTTACATTCAACCAGAACTGATAGAAAGCATAAGGAGTGGTACGGTTGCGATCCAGCCAGATATTGCCACTCTCAGTCTTACCAAACTTCTTGCCATCAGCCTTGGTGATCAACGGACAGGTAAGACAGAAGCATTCTGCATCATTGCCCAAAGTACGGTGAATAAGTTCGGTACCAGTGGTCATGTTGCCCCACTGGTCATTACCACCAAGCTGCAGGCGAACGCCATACTTCTGATACTGATAAAGGAAGTCGTAACCCTGAAGCAACTGATAGGTAAACTCGGTGAAAGACAATCCGTCACGAGCCTCACCATTCAAACGCTTCTGCACGCTATCCTTGGCCATCATATAGTTAACGGTGATATGCTTTCCCACCTCACGGGCAAAGTCGAGGAAGGTAAAATCCTTCATCCAGTCATAGTTGTTTACCAACTCTGCCTTGTTGGGCTGATCACCATCGAAGTCGAGGAATTTAGACACCTGCTTCTTAATTGCCTCCTGATTATGATAGAGAGTCTTTGAATCGAGAAGATTACGCTCCTGACTCTTGCCAGAAGGATCACCGATCATACCTGTAGCACCACCAACAAGGAGGTAAGGCTTATGACCGCAACGCTGCAAATGACGCAACATCATGATACCACACAAATGACCAATGTGCAGGGAGTCTGCTGTAGGATCGGTTCCAAGGTAGGCAGACACCATATGGGTGTTGAGATATTCCTCTGTACCTGGCATTATCTGTGCCAGCATACCACGCCATTTCAATTCTTCAACAAAATTTTTTGCCATAGAATGATTTCTATTTATTATCATTAGTGTCCCGTTAAAATCGGGACCAGTTAAATATTAATCAAATAACCCCGGAAAGAGGGGACAATCGAGTTCTTTGAAATTATTGAAATCAGTCCTTTCGAAGAGATCTACGAGTGGTGTCTTATCCATAAGAGAAATGCTTAGAATCTGAAGAACCTCATAAGTTGATCGCTTAAGTTGCAAATCATGTTGTACGATAGCAACAAGGCAATAGGCTATGATTGCCGATGAGATTTGGATTCTCACAGCATTCTCTGTAGTACCCCAAAACTTCTTGATCTTGAGGTGCTGCTTTAGCCATTTGAAGAACAGCTCTATCTGCCATCTGTTCTTGTAAAGGTTGGCGATTTCAGGAGCTGTTAGATGAAAAGCATTTGTCAGGAAGGCAAACTCCCTACCTTGTTCTTCATCATAGAAATTGACGAGTCTGAGTTTCTCTGGATACTTCCGGTATGAATTGTATTCAGTGAATTCAATCACAGCATCTGTCAATATATTCTTTGGCAACCTGCGCCTCCATTTACAGCATTTGTATTGCAGATTCTTCTTGGCTCGCACAACAAAGAACGATTCATGCTGATGTATTTTGAAAAGCTCCTTGAATGCATTGTATCCACGGTCGAAAACATAGTAAGAACCTGATTCATAAGGAATTTCCTTCATAGCCTTTGAGTCGTAAACTGATGCTGTAGAGATATGGAAGAAAGCTGGAACCTGAGATTCGAGGTCATATAGCACATGTGCTTTTATTCCTCCCTTCTTCTTACGGAACTTTGCCCACCAGAAGACCGACAAACACAATGGAATGGTCGTTGAGTCGAAAGCATATACATTGCCTTTCAACTTGAAGATATCCGTTACTCGTTTCTTCCTGGCTTGCTCCATCATATAGAAAGCAAAGTCTTCAAAGATACGGTAGTCACGATTCTGATTGGCAGAAGCAAATGTCGTTTTCGCAATAGGCTTACGCCCTAATCCAAGATGGTATTGCTTTGCTCTATGTGCTTCAAAAGCAACAATCAAATCTCGCAAACTCTCTCGATTACTCAGTTGACCAAACATCATAGCAAGCAACTGATTCCAACATGTGAAATGCTTCACATAGCGGTTTCCATCATACTTGCGAACATAGTTGTTAAACTGAGTTCTGTTCAAAAAAGCGGTGAGCTGGGCAAAAACGTATTTGTCTTGGAACATAGCAGTCATTTTAATTTGACTGCAAAGTTACGAAATCAAGTCCGTTTCATTCCCAAACACCACCTAATAGACTGTATTTCAATTAATTCAAAGAGCGATTAGTCCACTTTAACGGGACAGTAGTGATTTATTATATATTATAATATGTATATGGGACCTGACAACTGCCAGAAACTTACGGAACGGGATCATAGCCCGAACCACCCCATGGGTTGCATCTTAATATGCGCCTGACAGCAAGCAGCATGCCCTTGAAGGGTCCATGCTTGAGAATAGCCTGACGGGCATACTCTGAGCACGTAGGCGTAAACCGACAAGAAGGAGGTGTGAAGGGAGTGATGCACTTCTGATAGAACAGGATAGGCCCAACCAGCAACTTGGTCAAGACCATATTAAAGCCCTGCCATAACCACTTCATCATTTGCTTCAGGCTACACACCATTTTCTTCCCTCCCAAAATATAGTGTCTACTTATCTTCCTTACTGCACGAAGGCAATCTGTCTTCCTCATGGAGCAGTTTGTCTGCCACACGTCGCAGAAGTATTTGTATCTTACTTTCCACTCTTGCCGTATCATGCAATTTGGCATCCTGCCATATCACCGCCAATAGCAATTTCTTGCCTGTTACTTTCTCCAAGGCTTCAGCAATCAAAGCCTTGTTCTTGCGATAAGCCTCACGAATCTGTCGTTTCACACGATTTCTCTTGACTGCACGCTTGAAATAACGCTTCGAAACACTTATCAACAACTCAGTACTGGCTGCCTTCTCGCTCTGGCAGTCATCAACAAGTAAGAACACACCTCTTATTGGCCAGGCTGAGAAAGAACTGGCTTTTCCGCTGAAGAGTTGGTCTATGAGCAACTTGCGACACAACCTCTCTTCCTTGCCAAAAGTATAGGTTCCTGTTGTTGATTCCATTTCCTATTTATTATGCTTCTGCAGATAATCCTTTAGCGCACCCGTCATGGATGGGAATTCCTTGGTTGGAGCACTGAGGTCTAAACGAAGTCCCTCCTCGTCTACCGTCTTGGCTGTTGCAGGGCCAAAAGCACCGACTGCGACCTTGCCTTGTTCGAAGTTAGGGAAGTTCTTCTTGAGAGCCTTCACTCCTGTTGGGCTAAAGAACACCATCATATCGTAATCAAATCCCTCGATTTCTTCTTCGGTGAAGTCATTGCTCACGGTACGATACATCACGCACTCGGTATGGTTGAGTTTCTTCTCATCAAGCAGATTCTTAATATCATCATTATGCACACAACTCAATGGTACGAGATACTTCTCTGTTTTATGACGAGCCATCTGTGGTATCAATCCATCAATCTTTCCTGTTGTTCCGAAGAACACCTTGCGCTTGCGATATTGCACATATTTCTGGATATAAAGGGCGATGGTCTCAATCACACAGAAATATTTCATATCTTCTGGAATGGTGATTCGCATCTCTTTTGCCAGATTGAAATAGTTATCAACCGCATGGCGTGATGTGAAAACTACTGCAGTATAGTCGAGCAAGTTTATCTTCTGCTGACGAAACTCCTTTGCAGAAAGTCCCTCAACCTTGAAGAATGGACGGAACACACATTCTACACCATACTCCTTCTCTATATCATAGTAAGGCGATTTCTCACTTGCAGGTTTGGGTTGAGAAACTAAGATCTTTTTAATCATTTTGTCTTAAAAGTTTATTTTCAAATAATGGCTCATCAATACCAGTCCTCCACACAATGCAGAGAAAGGCACCGCTTCGAGGGCACAAAAGTACAAAAATATTTGCAAAAACGAGCCGTTTCCTCTAAAAAAGATGATATAACTCTTATAAAATGAGAGGATTTTAACTAATCCTACCACTATCAGAGCATAAATGATAGCTGCATCCAGCGACAAATTAAAGTATGTCAACAGCATAACTACAGGAAACAAAAGCACTCCTTCACATGAGAAGAGAAAGAGATAAGCTTTCATCCATTGTACGTTTTTTTTTCTATCAAAGAACACCCATCCCACAACAGAATAGAGCAATGCCTTGAACAGAAAATAAGAAGCCACAACTCCAGCATAGATTGCTATCACCTGATACTGCTCGATGGTAAATGTGTCGCTGATTGATGCTCGAGAATAAAGAAAGAATCCAATGGCTCCCAACAAACAGGTTTGCAGCACCAAGAAGAGTTGGAACCTCAATTCAGTAGAGGTCTCCGATATCTCGGTAGTACCAAAGCGAGGCGTATAAAAGAACTTTCGTAACTGCCGGAGGATAAACTCACGTGACTGAGCAAAAGCAACACATGCCAATACAAAGCATAGCAACAACAGCGATGTGACAAAGTTGTCGCCCGAAACCGAATATGGAACCGGGTCGCCCGAAACACCCATTCGACCGCCACGCAACTCGGGATGAAACAAAGAGTCCTTCGAAAAGAAAGACTCTCTATAATATTGCGGCAAGGAGACATCCCGAAAGCTCTTTCCTGCAGGATGACCCGGCAAATGAAGGGTGTCAGGCATCGTGCTCCATCTGATTTCACTGGGCTTGATATGAGCCCGAATCATGGAGTCCTGCTGAGCCGGTGTCGCATTGCGTGGCAACCAGCTCAGCACTTTCCGTGGCGTAAGTTCGCCTGTATGCACAACAGGGTTCTGAAGACTTTCTTCTTCAGCAGCCTCTACCTGTACAGAATCTGCCTGTAACACCATTGCTTAGAGTCCGAAAACTTTCTTGATTTCTTCTACCTTGTCCAACTTTTCCCAAGTAAACAACTCTACCGTCATCTTCTTGATTTCATGATAACGGCTGGTGAATATCTTTTCCACCACCTCGTTCTTGCGACCCATGTGTCCATAGGCAGCTGTCTCAAGGAACATAGGCTGACGCAATTTTAATTTACGCTCAATAGCCTTAGGGCGAAGGTCGAACATCTCCTTTATCTTTTTCGCAATCTCACCATCAGTCATATTGACATGGCTACGACCATAAGTATTGACATAAATGCTTACAGGCTCTGCCACGCCGATAGCGTAGCTTACCTGTACGAGCATCTCGTCTGCCACACCTGCAGCCACCATGTTCTTGGCTATATAACGAGTGGCATAAGCAGCCGAACGGTCTACCTTGCTGCTGTCCTTACCCGAGAAGGCTCCTCCACCATGAGCACCTTTGCCTCCATAGGTATCAACGATAATTTTACGACCGGTAAGACCAGTATCACCATGAGGACCACCTATCACGAACTTGCCTGTAGGATTGACATAATACTTGATGTCATCATTAAACAAGGCCAGCACCTTTTCACTCAACTGCTTCTTGACACGAGGAATCAGGATATTGATCACGTCCTCTCGGATTTTTGCCAGCATAGCCTCATCATCATCGTTACCATTAGCATCTTTAATAAAGTCATCATGCTGAGTTGAGACCACGATGGTATCTATGCGCTGAGGGATATTATCGTCAGAATATTCTATAGTAACCTGACTCTTAGAATCGGGACGAAGATATGTCATTTCCTTGCCTTCCTTACGGATATTGGCAAGCTCGCGCATAATAATCTGAGCCAAGTCGAGTGACACGGGCATGTAATTATCAGTCTCGTTGGTAGCATAGCCGAACATCATACCCTGGTCACCGGCTCCCTGCTCCTCATCTTCCTCACGGCTTACGCCTCGATTGATGTCATCACTCTGTTCATGAATGGCAGTAAGCACGCCACAAGAGTCTCCGTCAAACTGATATTCCGATTTAGTATAGCCTATCTTTTTGATGGTCTTGCGGGCGATGGCCTGCAAATCCACATATTCCGACGAGCGAACCTCACCCATAATAATTACCTGACCAGTGGTACAGAAAGACTCAATAGCGCAATGAGCATTCTCGTCATAAGCCAAAAACTGATCAAGCAAAGCGTCTGATATCTGGTCAGCCACTTTATCTGGATGTCCTTCAGAAACTGATTCTGATGAAAACAAATATGCCATATTTTTTCTTATTAAAATCTTGGTTATTATATATATAATATTTATCGGGCTGCAAAGTTACGCATTATTTTCCACATACCGATGTGTTTGCTCAAAAAAGTTGTGTTTTTTGATTCTTATCATACATGATGTTGCGAGGATGATGCTCCAAGATGGCTTTTCTGAGGTCGGAATCCTCCAGATGAGTATAAACTTCTGTCGTTCCTATATCCTCATGGCCAAGCATGGCTTGTATGACTCGCAGGTCGGCACCTCCCTTGAGCAATGCCGTGGCAAAGCTATGCCGCAAAGTATGGGGCGAGATGGTCTTGGTGATGCCAGCCATGATTGCATACTGCTTGATCATAATCAGAATCATGGTACGAGTAAGATGAGCGCCCCTGCGATTGAGGAAAACATAGTCTTCCTCACCCGGTTTGATATTCATCTTATTACGGTCGCCATACCAGGCATGCAATTCATCCAATGCCTTCTGCGAGATAGGAACCAACCGTTCTTTGTTTCCCTTTCCCAATATACGAACGAATTTCTCCTCCTCAAAAAGATTGCTCAACTTAAGATTGACAAGCTCGCTCACACGCAAGCCACACGAGAAGAGTACCTCAATAATGGCTTTGTTGCGTTGCCCCTCCCATTTACTTAGGTCGATAGCATTTTCCAGTTGGTCTACTTCCTCAGTTGTCAGATACTCAGGCAAGTGCAGACCCACCTGTGGATTTTCCAACAACTCGGTAGGATCATCCTTAAGATAACCATCAAGAACCAAGAAACGATAGAACGAGCGTATGCCACTCAGGATACGGGCCTGTGTACGGGCTCCCACCCCAACATCATGGATAGATGCCGAGAAATGCTGTAAGTCTGGCAATTTAACATCAAGCACTGACATATTGTTCTGAGCCACATAACTGAGCAAGTAATCCAAATCGTGCCTGTATGCCTCCAACGTATTGACAGAGAAATTGCGCTCCAACTTAAGATATCTCATATAGTTCTTTACAATTTCCGTACTCGTTTTCTTGCTTGTTTCCATTTTTATTATTACCTTTGCATATACAACTGCGAACATGAACGCCTATAGCCCTCAGACAACAGGCTCGCTCTTTGCTCGCAAAAGTACAAAAAAATTCTGATATTTAAAACAAAAACATCGTTTAGATATGAAGATACAGATTATCAATGGCCCCAACCTCAATCTGCTTGGTGTTCGCGAACCTGGTATTTACGGCAACAATTCTTTCGAAAGTTACCTTCCACAACTTAAGGCTAAGTATCCCGATATCGAGATAGAGTATTATCAGAGCAATATCGAGGGCGAGCTCATCAATAAGTTGCAGGAAGTAGGATTCAGTTACGACGGAGTTGTTCTCAATGCCGGTGCCTACACGCATACCAGTATAGCCCTGCAAGACTGTATACGGAGCATGAAATGCCCCGTAGTGGAAGTTCATATCTCCAACGTTCACAAGCGTGAGGAATTCCGACATCACTCTTATCTGTCGGCAGCTTGCCTGGGTGTTATCTGCGGCTTCGGATTAGCTTCATACGACCTTGCCATTGCCGGCATTTTAGCACAAAAATAGCATGACAGAGACAGAGGTTATTGACAAGTATATCTGCCAGCATATTGAGCCAGAAGGCGATTATCTGTATCGACTGTACCGCGCCACCAATATTCACACCATCCATGGGCGTATGGCAAGCGGACACATACAAGGCAGACTGTTAAAGATGCTCGTTGAGATGATTCGTCCCAACAACATTCTTGAGGTAGGTACCTTCAGTGGATACAGTGCCATCTGTCTGGCAGAAGGTCTGAAAGAAGGAGGCAAACTGTACACCTTCGAGATCAACGACGAAATGGAAGACTTTACCCGACCATGGATAGAAGGCTCATCGGTTGCCGACAAGATTGACTTTCGTATAGGAGATGCAAACATAGAAGCACCCAAACTGGGCATTACGTTCGACATGGCGTTTGTTGATGGCGACAAACGCACCTATCTCGAAACTTACGAAATGGTATTGGGCCTCCTGAATCCAGGAGGCTATATCCTTGCTGACAACACCTTATGGGATGGACATGTGACAGATTCCTGTTACGACCACGACCACCAGACTCAAGGCATACGCAAGTTCAACGATTTCATCGCCAAAGATCCTCGTGTAGAAGTTGTCATTCTTCCTTTGAGAGATGGTCTTACCCTTATCAGAAAGAAATAGCTTACACTCTCAAAAGAAAGACTCACTCATTAATTTATCAACCGCTTGCTAAGATACCTTACGGGATACCAGACTGAAAGCCATCCCACGGCAATGACCGTCACCAAGATAAGCAACACATCCAGATAATGTACACTGACAGGATAGGCATTCACGATAAACGACCCTTCAGAGTCGCCCAAACGCACCAATCCGTATTGTTGCTGAAGGAAACAAAGCAAAAGTCCCAAACCGATACCAAAGAGTGCTCCAACAGCAGAAATCATTCGTCCTTCAAAAAGGAAGATACGAGCTATTTGCTTATCTGTGGCACCCAAGTTTCTTAATGTCAGAACATCATCCTTCTTGTCGATGATGAGCATAGACAGCGAGCCTATAATATTGAAGCAAGCCACCACAAGGATAAAAGTAAGGAAGATGTAGGCTATCATCTTCTCTATAGACATGATACGAAATGTGTCTTCCTGCTGTTCATAGCGGTCGAGCACCTTATACTTTCCTCCTGCTATCTTGAGCATTTTCGACTTTACAGCCTCAAGATCACTACCCGGCTTCAAGCGAATCTCCAATGAGGACAACATACCTTGCTGTCCAAACAGATTACGGGCAAAGGCAATAGAGGTGATGATATAATTCTTGTCATACTTCGACTGCTTAACAGAGAACAGCACACCTGGGCTATTGATCGAGTCGACCACAAAGCCTGCATCAGGATTGGACATATCAAACTGTCCTTCCTTCTGTGGAGCATAAATTCGCAGAAATCCATTCCATTGCGCTCCCACACCGAGAGTCTGGGCCAACCTTATGCCCAAGACTCCAAACTCCAAATTGGCAGCATGCAAGGAAAACGTACCGTCGCCATAAAGGATATCTGTGATATGCGTCAACTCCGAGAAGTTGTCATCCACACCCTTCACCATAACCATGGCTTGCTTATCCTGATAGATGGCCAAAGCCTGATCTTCCACCGACTCAGTAGCGACATCTACCTGTGGCAATGCTTTTATCTCGGTCAATATGGGATCATCGGCAGGAACCGTCTTTCCCTCTACAGGAACAACTTTCAGTTGCGGGTCAAAGTTGGTGAA
Source organism: Segatella intestinalis (assembly GCF_029348455.1). NCBI lineage: Bacteria > Pseudomonadati > Bacteroidota > Bacteroidia > Bacteroidales > Prevotellaceae > Segatella > Segatella intestinalis. Next base: position 52,148 of record NZ_JARJVV010000001.1, on the reverse strand, counting down.
AAGCGAAGCCACCAAATCGTGGAATCCATTAAATACGCTCAGCACTATGACCAATGCCATAGTAGCCACAGCTACACCTATGGCACTGATAGCACTAATGATATTAATGGCATGCGTACTCTTCTTGGCAAAAATATACCTTCTCGCAATGAAAAAAGGAAAATTCATAGATTCTGCTTTGCTTGTTTGGCCTAAAAGTTTACAGGGAGTCAAGTACGCCAGTCTTGACTCCCTTATTCTCACATCCTACTTTTTCAATAATTCATCAATGCGCTCCAGATAATCCAAGCTGTCATCAAGGAAGAATCGCAACTCAGGAATAATGCGCAACTGATTTCTCACATTCTTGCCCAAATCGTAACGAATCGTCTTCTCGTTGGCAGTAATGTTCTGCAATATCTCCTCTCCCTTCTCTGATGGAAACACACTGAGATAGGCTGTACAGATGCTGAGGTCTGGGCTTATTTTCACCTTGGTCACACTCACCATCACACCATGCATCATGCGTGTTTGAGACTGGAAGATAAGACTGAGCTCTTTCTGCAGCAGTCTTGATATACGGTTTTGTCTTGTTTCTTGCATATTTTTCTCAATTTTAAAGTATAATCATTCAATTCTTTGAACAACTAAACATAAATACACTGGTTATAAAACTATTACTCTAAGTCCACATGAGTCACATTGACGCGCTCATGCAGAAAAATCTGTGCAGACTCTTTGAACTTTTCCTCACTCTCAGTGGTAAGATACTGACAAGTGCCGTTTTGCGTGATATTACGCTCCAGTTCAGGATGCCTGTTCAGATATTCGTGAAGGCTATTAGCCACATATTGCCCTTGTGGTACGATACGCACACCATCAGGCACATTCTTCACTATGCTGTTCATCAGCAAAGGATAATGCGTACAACCCAGAATGACGGTGTCTATATCCGAATCCTTCCTCATCAGCTGATCGATACGTTTTTTTACAAAATAGTCGGCTCCCGGGCTGTCAGCCTCATTGGCTTCCACAATAGCAGCCCATAAAGGGCAAGCCACACCACTTACCTGAATATCTGGCCACAGTTTTCCTATCTCCATCTTGTAGCTCTCACTCTTGATGGTTCCTTCCGTAGCAAGAATACCCACATGTCTGCTTTTTGTAAGGTTGCCTATCACTTCAGCAGTAGGACGAATAATACCCAATACCCTACGATTGGGGTCAAGCTCCGGAATATCCCTTTGCTGGATGGAGCGCAAAGCCTTTGCCGAAGCTGTATTACAACCCAATATCACCAGATGGCAACCCATGGAGAACAACTTAATAACAGCTTGACGGGTAAACTTATACACAACCTCGAACGAACGAGAGCCATAAGGAGCCCTGGCATTATCACCTAAATACATATAGTCGTATTGCGGCAAAACCTGGCGAAGTCCATGCAAAATAGTCAGACCGCCATAACCAGAATCAAAGATTCCAATAGGACCTGGATTAGAAGGCAACATCATTTCAAATTCTCCTTGATTAATAGGGTTACATCCTCACCACATAGGGCATTCACATAAGGAAAAGCTCCCTTGTCTGTGTTCAGAATAAAAGCAAGTCCTTTCACCTTTCCCACCTTTTGCACAGCAGCATCTATCTGCGCCTTTAAAGGAGCATAAGCATCAGCATCAGCCTGTTGCAAGAGGCGCACAGCCTCCGCCTTGAAGGTGACATTCTTAGCCATCAGTTCACGAAGCTCGGCCTGTCTCTTTTCCAAGATAGAAGGCGCAAAACTTCTCTGTCCGTCGAGGAACTCCTCGTACTTGGCATTAAACTCATCCTCAGCACGCTTGGTTTCAGCATCATACTTCGCTCTGAGGTCGTCCATATTATGCTTGGCTATCGCATAACCAGGCATGGTATGAAGCACCTCTTCATAGCTGAAATACCCAAAACGCAAAGACTGTTCTACAGGAGCCGACACTTGTGGATGAGCAGACTGCTGAGCCGAAGCCGCAACGGGCATAAGCATAAAGACCAAAGGCAAGAGTATCTGTTTCATGAGTTACACCTTTTAGATAATGAAAATAAATAATGACACCTTATTATAATATAAGAGAAACAAGGGCAAGCATGTATGCCTGCCCTTTTTATTCTATTGTCCAACCAGTAATCGGTTACTTGATCTTAGACTGAACTTCCTTGGTTACATCTAAGACGTTAGAGCCTGTGTAAATAGCAGCACCCTCCTCGAAGATATAAGTATAGTTGCCAGCCTTGCCTACAGCGTCAATGGCAGCACGCACCTTGGCTACGATAGGCTGCATCAGCTCGTTGCTCTTCTTCTGCAACTCCTGCTGACCATCCTGATAAGCCTGCTGGATCTTCTGCTGAAGTCCCTGCAACTCAGTCTCCTTCTGCTGCTTGGCAGTAGCATTCATCGTGCTTGCACCCTTCTGGTACTCGTCAGCCTTGCGCTGGAACTCTTCCTGCATAGCCTTCAACTCATTGTCCTTCTGCTTCTGCAGAGCCTCGAGCTCACCATTAGCCTTAGCAACATCAGGCAGAGCCTGCATGATAGTCTGGGTGTTGACCTTACCAAACTTCTGCGCCATCATAGTCATAGGAGCAAGAAGCATCAACATTAAAACTAATTTTTTCATTGTTCTATTTGTTTTTAATTATTAATTCATTACTGTTTATTAGTTCTTTCGGTTGCAATATAATAACCGCTTGCAAAGATAGCACAATTTTCTGATTATGCGAAAAGAAAAGCTATTATTTTAAGCCTTATTAGGCTTAGTTGGCAGAATAGCCCAATTTCTTCAGCACTTCATTGCTGATGTCGATCTTTGGCGAGCCGAAGATAATGCCACTGTTGCTGGCACGGTCGAGAACCAACGAATAGCCACGCAGGTCGGAAACCTCCTTTACGGCATTGTAGATTTCCTCCTGTATAGGTCCCATCAGCGCCTCACGCTTCTTGAAGAGCTCACCTTCAGGACCGAAGTATTTTTTCTTCAGTTCGCTGGCTTCTTTCTCCTTGTTCATGATAGCTTCCTGCTTGGCTTTCTTCTGCTCTTGCGAGAGGAAGACGACTTCGTTCTGATAGTTCTTGTACATGGTGCTTGCCTCTATGTTGAGAGCTTCCACTTCTGCCTGCCACTTTTTGCTCACCTGGTTGAGCTGTTCGTTGGCACGCTCATAGGCAGGCACATTTTTCAGGATGTACTCCATGTCTATCAAGGCATATTTCTGTGCGTTCGCTGTGATGGCCATTACTGCCATCATCAGCATCATTATTATCTTCTTCATTTCAAATCCTCCACAAATGAATTCTTCACTTTTTGTTCTTCACTCTTCACTTTAAATTAGAACTCCTGTCCCAAGATGAAGTGGAACTGACTTCCACCCTTCTTATACTGGCTTCCGTTCCATACCTTGTCGAAACCATAAGCCCAGTCGATACCCATCAAGCCCACCATAGGCAGGAAGATACGTACACCCACACCGGCACTGCGCTTCATGCTGAACGGATTGAAGTTCTTGGTTTCATACCAAGCATTACCAGCCTCAACGAAGGTCAAACCATAAATAGTGGTGTTACCCAAGAGGAAAGGATAGCGGAGCTCCAATGAGAAGCGGTCGTATGCATAAGCATAATAGCCAGTACTGCGGTTATAAGATACCGAACCATTCTCGTAACCACGAAGACCGATGGTCTCCTCACCATAGTATGATGAATATCCGCTCATTCCGTCACCACCCACATAGTAGGTCTCGAACGGACTCTTCTTATACTTGTTGTAAGCTCCCAACAAGCCAAGCTCCACACGTGTCATCAGCACGAAGCACTTCTGGCCATTTGTCAGGGCTGTATAGGTCTTGGCCTTGAACTTCCACTTGTGGTATTCTACCCAGCGATATTTCTCCTGCTGCTCGGCAGCATAGGTAGGTGACTTGGAATCGTTGGCAAGATTCTTATAGTCCTTGCCATCAAACATACTCCATGGTGGAGTAAGGTTGACACTTGCCTCAAACTCAGAGCCTCTTCGTGGGAAGAGCTGGTTGTCGGTAGATGTACGGTTGAGCGAAATGGTAAAGTTCAGGTTGTTCGCATTACCATTGGTCATCAACATATAGTTCCAGTTCTTCATCATGTAGCGCTGATAAGCCACCTGTACCGAGAGGGTGAAGTAATCATCAGGCCAACGCAGGCGCTTACCCCATCCGAGGCTCAAGCCCAGCATCTGAATGTACTTGTCTGGATCGTAATAGTTTTCGTAATTGTTATAATAACTATTACCATAACCGTACATATAACTGTAGTAGTTGTTCATGTAGGCACTGTTGTAGTAGTTGCTCGACACGTCGGTAGACTTACTGTAGTAGGCACCCACACTGAACTGGATAGGACGCTTTCCGCCAAACCAGTTGGTAGAATAGCTGATGTTGTACGACTGATAATAGGTACCGTTGGTCTGCGCACCGATGCTCAGCACCTCGCCGTCACCAATAGGCATAATGCCGCGATGCTCTTTGTTCTTGTTGAAGAGGTTGCGCATAGAGAAGTTGTTCAACTTCAATCCCACACGACCGATAACACCCGTCTGACCCCATCCGAGCGAGAACTCTATCTGGTCGTTGCTCTTCTGTGTAAGGTCGTAGTTGATGTCTACGGTACCATCCTCGTAGTTAGGCTTGATATCTGGATTCATCTTCTCAGGATCGAAGTGTCCCATAGAAGCCAACTCACGCACAGAACGCATGACAGCATCCTTAGAGAAGAGGTCGCCTGGCTTGGTACGAAGCTCTCTACGAACCACATTCTCGTACAGACGGGTGTTACCGTTGATACGAATATGACTCAGATAAGCCTGTGGGCCTTCAGTAACTCGCATTTCCAGGTCGATAGAGTCGCCATCGATATTCACCTCTGCAGGATTGATGTTCGAGAACACATAACCATTGTTGTAATAAAGGTTGCCAACAGCATCTTCATCCTCATTGAGTCGCTTGTGCAACAACTTCTGATTATACACATCGCCCTTCTTCATACCGAGCAATGCCGACAGATAGTCGGTAGAGTATACGGTGTTGCCCACCCATGTCACGTTGCGGAGGAAATACTGCTTACCCTCATCCACCTTCAGATAGATGTCCACATGCTTTCCATCGTAATTGCTGACACTGTCTTCCAGAATCTGGGCATCACGATAGCCATGCTCATAATACTTGTCGATAAGTTTCTGCTTGTCTTCCTTCCAGCGTTCAGGAGTAAACTTCTTGGCTTTGAGGAAGCTGCTCAGCTTGCCAGCCTCATGAGTCTTGGCAAAGGCACCTTTCGAGAAGAGTCCACCCTTTATCTTATGGTCGCTCAGTTTCTCGTTACCCTCGATGGTAATCTTGTGAACCTTTGTTTTCTCCTTCTTATCCACCACTACGTCGAGGATGACATGATTCTTTTCTGTCACATCCTCGCGCTGGTTGATCTCGATATCGGCATTCTTAAAGCCTTTATCGTCGAAATATTTCTTGGCCAGAATCTTAGCACGGTCTATCATGTTAGGAGTCAGCTGAGTACCTTTCACCATACCCAACTTCTGCTCCATATCCTCACGCTCGCTCTTCTTCAGACCGATATAGTTGATATTGGAGATACGTGGACGTACCGACAGATAGATGTGCAGATAGAGTTTATCACCCACAATAGAGTCGGCAGCCACAGCCACCTTAGAGAACAAGCCATGCTTCCAATAGCGTTTTACCGCATTGGTAATATCATCACCAGGCACTTCTACCTGCTCGCCTACCGACAGGCCAGAGATACCGGTGAGTACATAGTCTTCATATCCCTCGACACCCGACACATTGATGCCTCCTATGGTCAGTGTACGAGGAGTACCGGCATACGAGATGTCTGGGTTTACTATCTTGTCCTGTGCCTGCACCTGCATTCCTATAGCCAGGCCATACAAGAGGATGAAAATCTTTCTTATCTTATCCATTGATGTCTTATATGTATCAAATACGTTGCTTTATCTTATTTTATTCTGGTAGAAGACAGCCTATACTGATTCAGCTTACTCCTACTTTTCTTCTTCCTCCACCTGCGCCTCTGTCTTGCCGAAGCGACGCTGCCTGCTCTGATAGCTTGCTATGGCCTTGCGAAGGTCTTCCTCTCTGAAGTCAGGCCAATAAGTGTCGCAGAAATACAGTTCCGAATAGGCTATCTGCCACAACAGATAGTTGCTGATGCGCAGTTCTCCTCCTGTACGTATGAGGAGTTCTGGGTCGGGCATGAAATAAGTGTCCAGATGACGGCTGAAGTTTTCCTCTGTGAGTTGCTTCTCCAGCTCATAATAACTGCCAGTAGGGCAAGAGCCGTTGGTCAAAGCCTCGAAAACAGTTTCCTTCATAGCATTGACAATTTCCCATCTCGACGAGTAGCTCAAGGCCACCACCATGGTCATGGCGTCATTCTGTGCCGTATGCTCCATGGTCTGCCACAACTTGTCCTGCACCTGTTGTGGCAGGCGCTTTATGTCGCCAATGACACGGAACCTCACATTATTCTTCATAAAGATCTCGTCCTCAAGCGAAGTAAGGACAAGTCCCATGAGTGCTGCCACCTCGTCAGCCGGACGGTTCCAGTTCTCGGTAGAGAAAGTATAGAGTGTGAGATACTTTACTCCGAGGCGTGTACATTCCGACGTGATGCGGCGCACTGTCTCCACTCCAGCCTGATGGCCGAAGCTGCGCTCCTTTCCGCGTTCTGTAGCCCAGCGTCCATTGCCATCCATGATGATAGCGATATGCTGGGGTATTCTGTTCATATCCAAGTCGTTAGCCATTAATCTTCTTTATTGCAAGTTCTACATTTAGCACTAAAGCTGTAAGTAAGCGTCAGCTGAAGTGCCGAATAGCAGTCGGTATTCTTGAAGAGTCCACTGCTCTTGATGCCATAAGGATCCTTCACTCCGTCGAGTTCATCGCTCAACGAGAAGTGTATCGCCCAGTCGAGCCCAACATTCACTCTTTCCGACATCTTATATTTTATGCCCAGTCCGATGGGCACATTGCCTGTAAATACATTTTTATCGCCACCTTTCACATACGTAGCTCCCAGACCTCCAAAGATGAAGGGAGTGAGACGCTTGGCTCCGCGATAGTCGCGCCCTGTACCATAAGGCCAGAAGTTGTATTCGAATACCAAGTTTACGTCTACCAGCGTATTGCTGAAACTATAGGAGGCATCCTCAAAATCTGGATAATAAGTTTCCACCTTGTCAGATGAACCTTTCAGCTTACCGAAGCTCACTCCCATTTTCAGAGCCTTATAAGCATCTATATTATAGCGCCCCACGACTGTTCCCAAGGGTTGCATCTGGGCAAATATATTGCCATTGAAATCGCCCTCGTAAGTCACAAGTCCTACTCCAGCACCCACCTCCATACGATACTGCGGGTCATCCTGCGCACTCATCCGAGCAGCAGTAGCCATCATTATCAGTATCATGAAGAGTATCTTGCGCATGCTTTTTACACCTTATTATATATAGGGGTATTTTAGTTTTTTCTCAACCATCCGTCACGGTTGTAGCGTCCCTTCCATACATTGCCACCATTTACCAACCAGTAGATATAGGTGTCGTATGATGTTCCGTCGGGAGCCACAGCAGCTTCTTTCACCTTGACAAAAGCAAAAGGCTTGGTCTTGTCGAAGGCAGGTGTCTGCTTTGGCATGATGACCATGGTGTCTACCTTCCAAGAGAGACCACCATCGATGCTCTCATACCATTTGGCGTCGCTACCGAGCGCTATATAGCTATCTTCATCCTTAGCTACTACAAGCTGGTCGAGCTTAGGCATCTTGTAAGGCTGGTTGTTGTCGTACTCTACGAAGTTCCACTTGCTGCCAGCGAAATTATTACCTGAGAAATCGATGGTACGGTTCCATACCATGGCGATAGTATCAGTTTTCTCTGTTGTGTTGCGGTTTCCGATAAGGAGTACATTCTCTGCATCCTTGGTAGAGCGAACAGCCGAATATGACATATTGATATTTGAAACTGGCAAGTACTTGGCGTCAGCATCAAGTTGCTCTGCTGTCCATGAAGCACCCTTGTCAGTAGATACAGAAATGCCGGTTACGCCTTCGTCATTTCCTGAGTATGCATAAAGATTCTTGCTGCCAGCTCCTATCAACTGCTTGAGCGAGGCAAAAGTACCAACGAGAGTCCAATTCTCCGCATCCATAGACTTCAACAGCTGATGCGTTTCTGGATTAAGAACATAGATACTATTGTCGAACACCACCACATTCTCGGCAGCCTGATTACCCAAGTTAGCCTCAGTGCTGACATCTTTCCACTGCTTGCCATTCTCGCTCTTAAACATCTCAAGAGCACCTTCAGCATTCTTACCGAAGAGCACAACCTTTCCACCTGCACTGACAGCCTTCATGCTATTAAGTGCAGCCAACTTAGCATTGGCCTGTGTCAAAGACTGCCAGATAAAGGTATCAGGGCGCTGCGTATGCACGTTTACCTTCACTTTGTAGTCGGCATAAGCTGAAGCATCCTGTGCATAGACACGGATAGCCTTCTCCTTGGTCTTGGTAAAGTCAATAGAGTCGGTACTGTTGTACCACACGAGAGAATCGGTCTCGCCCTCTTTCTCAGGCTTCTGCTTTACATAATTTATCTGAATATAACTGCTGTTCTTGGCAGAAATAGTAGCAAGAACGGCAGCGATACGAGTATTCACAGGGAGAGAATCGAGATTATAAATCTCATGATTGGTCTGGTCGATGGTGAAACCGAAGGTAGAGCCGTCTACGACACCTCTCAGGAGAGAATCACTAACGCCATCCTTCTTCTTTCCAAACTTGTCCATCTTGCCCAACGAGAAGTCGGTGATGGCAGTATCATGATAATATACTATATTAGTATTGTTGTCAGTGCTGTCGAGACAAGACGACAACGACAAACCTGCTGTCACCAGCAAGATGAAAGCTAAAAACTTCCTTTTCATTACACTCTAAATATTTTTAGCTGCAAATTTACGGAGAATTCTTCAAAAAAAGCCCCTTTTGTTCGCTTTATTATGCAAAATATGGAAATTAACGGCAATTTTTAAGTTTGTTTAGTGATTTAAAGGAACTATTCTGGCAGTTAAGCCACCAGTTTCCAGTTTTTTTCTTTCAATGGTTTAGCCTTTCAGCCTTTATGCTGAAACAAAAGAAATCCCATTTCTCTTGCGAGAAACGGGATTCCATTATAATGAGTTTTATCGATTTTTCGATAGGAACATGCTCCCCCGTCATGGGAAAGCGTGCTTGAATTAGAGCTGTGGACCAGCAGCAACAAGAGCCTTACCAGCCTCGTTAGTCTCGTACTTCTTGAAGTTCTTGATGAAACGAGCAGCCAAATCCTTAGCCTTCTCCTCCCACTGAGAAGCCTCAGCGTATGTATCACGTGGATCGAGGATCTTAGGATCTACGCCTTCCAACTGTGTAGGAACTACGAAGTTGAAGAATGGGATAGTCTTTGTAGGAGCTGCGTCGATTGAGTGGTTGAGGATAGCGTCGATGATACCACGTGTATCACGGATAGAGATACGCTTGCCTGTACCGTTCCAACCTGTGTTAACCAAGTATGCCTTAGCACCAGACTTCTGCATCTTCTTAACCAACTCCTCAGCGTACTTAGTTGGGTGCAACTCCAAGAATGCCTGACCGAAGCAAGCAGAGAATGTTGGAGTAGGCTCGGTGATACCACGCTCTGTACCAGCCAACTTAGCTGTGAAGCCAGAGAGGAAGTAGTACTTAGTCTGCTCAGCGTTCAAGATAGATACTGGTGGCAATACGCCGAATGCATCTGCTGACAAGAAGATAACCTGCTTAGCAGCTGGACCCTGAGAGAATGGACGCTGGATGTTCTTGATGTGGTAGATAGGATAAGATACACGAGTATTCTCGGTAACTGTCTTATCTGCGAAGTCAATCTTACCATTCTTGTCTACTGTTACGTTCTCGAGGAGAGCGTCACGTGTGATAGCACCGTAGATGTCTGGCTCAGACTCCTTGTCGAGGTTGATAACCTTAGCGTAGCAACCACCTTCGAAGTTGAACACACCCTCATCGTCCCATCCGTGCTCATCGTCACCGATCAACTTACGCTTAGGATCTGTTGACAATGTAGTCTTACCTGTACCAGAAAGACCGAAGAAGATAGCAGTGTTCTCACCGTTCATATCTGTGTTGGCAGAGCAGTGCATAGAAGCCATACCCTTCAATGGCAAGAAGTAGTTCATCATAGAGAACATACCCTTCTTCATCTCACCACCATACCATGTGTTGATGATAACCTGCTCCTTAGAAGTTACGTTGAATACAACAGCAGTCTCTGAGTGGAGACCCAACTCCTTCCAGTTCTCAACCTTTGCCTTAGAAGCATTGTAAACGATGAAGTCTGGCTCCTGATCGAACTCAGCCTCGTTCTGAGGACGGATGAACATATTTGTTACGAAGTGTGCCTGCCATGCTACCTCAACGATGAAACGTACCTTCATACGTGTATCCTTGTGTGTACCACAGAAACCATCTACTACGAACAACTTCTTGTTAGAAAGCTCCTTCTTAGCGATCTCCTTAACGGCGTTCCATGCCTCTGGAGTAGCCTTGTGATTATCGTTGTGATACTCCTCAGAATCCCACCATACTGTGTCGTGAGATGTAGCATCGTCAACGATGAACTTGTCTTTAGGAGAACGACCGGTATAGATACCTGTCTTTACGTTAACTGCACCGAGCTCAGTCTCCTGACCAACCTCAAAACCCTCGAGACCTTCCTTAGTCTCCTCGTTGAACAATACCTCATAAGAAGGATTGTAGAGAACCTCAGTTGTACCTGTGATTCCGTACTTTGCTAAAACTGACTTATCAAACTTTGCCATTTTTATTAAATGTATTTAAGTTGTGAATTAATTCTTTCTAACTTTTAAGATGTTATTCTGATTTTCTTTCAAAGCCGCCGCAAAGTTACGAAAAATATGTTTCCCGACCAACTTTAGCTTATATATTTCCTGCATTTTAAAATCTTTTTAGGTTAAAGAAAATTAAATGAAAGGATTTCAGCCGCAATTTGGCACATAGACTTTGCAAATATTATTAACTCGATGCACTTTGGGGCGAAAAGTTACACCTTATTATATATAGCAAACCAGACTTGCTACAGAACAAAAAACTACCAACTACCCAAATCGCACTCGGCCTCTATCCGGTTCTCCACCTTGTCATCAAGATGACTGAAGAAGTTGAGTCCCGTCATCTTTTCCACCTCATCTACCGAACGGGCATAATATTCCATTTTGTGGCGTCCTTCCACATTATTATAAATAAACCCGATGGACTTGGGCGCATCCTGTTTTTTACCTAAAGTGAGAACTACCTTAAAGAATGCATCGGGCACGGACACTTCATGTTCGCCTACCGTCTGGGGATTCTTCGAACGGAAGACCGGCCCCGACACGATATAGATCTTGCCATACTTACTGGCCCAGTCGCGACAGGCTTCCTCAAGATATTTCCAGTCACGCTGGTTCAAGTCGCCATTTTGCGGACAGATGTTCGTCATCAGGAAAGCCTCCTTCTGCGCCTTATACGACCACTTGTTGTCGCCTGCCGGACACATATGTCCACGCTGATAGCCACACTCTCCCTCGCGAATATCGCTATAAGCCGCACGTGGCTCAGGCACGTCCATATCTTCCATAAACTTATGTCCGCCACGGGAATACTCACCGTCGACATGATCGGCTGTAAGTGTCCACGCCACCCAGTTGGGATTGCGCGTCCCGGCATTGTAAGAAGTAATATAGGCATAACGGTTCAGGCGCTGTTCAGGAACCTTCAGCCCTTCGTTGAGAGGCACCATGTAAGCCTCATCTTCTGCCGAATACCAGGCGGAACTGTCGTCTTTGGGCTCGCTCTCAGCCTTCGTGTCCGACTTTTCTGCCAGGACAGTCTTATTGGCCGGCTTGACAATCTCTTTCTCCGAATCAAGCGATCTTCTGAATGCGAACCCGCCCGCCACAACGAGAACTACGACTAAACCTATCAGACGCTCTTTCAAACTTCTTTTCTTTCTACTCATGATGCAATATCTTTTTAGGCACAAAAGTACTACTTTTTTACCAAGAAAGCATAAAGAGGAATATATTTTTCAAAAAAACGACAACTTTCCTTTGCTTTATCTGCATTTTCGTGTATCTTTGCATAAAATATGCTGCGCTCGGCAATCAGAAAGTAAACTTTCATTGCGCTCGCTTGCAATATCTTTGCATAAAAATTGTACGATATGAAAATAATTAACCTAAGCGATCAGAACTCCATCATCAACCGCTATTTGGCTGAGATGCGTGACAAAGAGTATCAAAAGAACCGACTCCTCTTCCGCAACAACATCAAGAGAATCGGCGAGTATGAGGCTTTCGAGATTTCCAAAACTCTCGACTATAAGCCCGAGAATGTAACAACGCCTTTAGGCGTAGCCCGGGTAAACCTGCCTACCGATGATATTGTCATCGGAACCATATTCCGTGCAGGACTGCCTTTCCATGAAGGCTTCCTCAACATCTTCGACCACTCAGGAAACGCCTTTGTCAGCGCCTTCCGCGAATATACAGACAAGAACCATACCGAAGTGGGAATACACATCGAGTACTTGGCCACTCCAGAGATTGACGACAAGACACTCATCATTGCCGACCCGATGCTGGCTACTGGTGGAAGCATGGAGTTAGGACTGAAGGCCATTCTCACGAAAGGCTCGCCCAAGCACATCCATGTAGCTTGTGTACTGGCAACTCCCGAGGGTATTGAGCACATCAAGAACACTTTCCCCGATGACAAGACCACTATCTGGTGCGCCGCCATCGACGAGGGACTGAATGAGCACAAATACATTGTGCCGGGCTTTGGCGATGCCGGCGATCTCTGCTACGGAGGAAAGCTGTAGAAATCAGAGAGCTCGCATTGTGTGTCTATAAAACGCAAATACTTTCGATTGCCAATGCAAGTATCTGCGTTTTTACCATTAGGAAAATTATCGTTTACCAGCAAAAGAAGTCAACGAAGGGCTTTATTAGCATCTGCCCAAGCCTTTGGGCAACTTTACCCATAACGATGGGCAAAGTTGTTCATAGTTATGGGTAAACTTGCCCATCGCAGTGGGCATGGTGCATAGTTGTACGTCTATATAAGTCATCTATTATGACCGATAAAGGTCGTCTATTATGACCGATGCGAGTCATCTATTATGACCAACGCTGGTCATAATAGACGACCCAAACCGGCATTCACTTTCGCAAGCACAAAAACACTTTAATAGTGGAACGAACTTCCGCCAAGAAACTCGCGCAACAGTGACGTGGGAGGCAGATTGTTGAAAGGAATGCCCTTGAAATACTTCAGGAACTTCAGCAGTCGGTAAGCCTCAGCATACTCGTCGCAGTTTTCGGGCACCTGCTCCAGCAGCGGTTCTGCCTGCATCTTGAGAACAGCCAACTCGTAGAGCATGGCCGTATTGAGCATGGCATCGGCATTCTCCTGGAAAGGGAAAATCCACTTGTTCTCGCCAGCACGTACCGACGGCCATCGGTGAATCGTTTCCTGAGCCGAGACGCCACGATATTTGTAGTCGCGTATGATGCGGCGCAACAGACGGTTGTCGGTTGTCGGGATGTAGTTGTGATTATCGAGCAAAATAGTGGTAAGCGCAGAGGCATAGACACGGAAAATCTGCTCGTTGGGAATCTGGGCTGTCAGTTCGGGATTGAGCGCATGAATGCCTTCCACCACGAGCACATTATTGTCGTTCATCTTGAGTCGCTGGCCGCTTTTCTTACTCTTGCCGCTCTGGAAATCGTACTTAGGCAGTTCCACCTCCTCACCACGGAAGAGGGCATTAAACTGGTCGTTGATCTTCTGAAGGTCGAGGGCATAGATACTCTCATAATCATATTCTCCATTCTCGTCCTTAGGCGTTCGCTCGCGATCGACAAAATAGTCATCGAGAGAAATCTGCAGAGGTTTCAGTCCGTTGACAGCCAACTGTATGGAGAGACGCTTGCACGAAGTCGTCTTACCCGACGACGAAGGTCCAGCCAGGAGGACGAGTTTCACCCCAGGCCGTGCTGCTATCTGCTCGGCTATCTGGGCAATCTTCTTCTCCTGAAGCGCCTCGCTGATATTGATGATATCCGTGGCATGGCCCGCATCAACAGCCGCATTGAAGTCGCCCACTGTTCGGATGCCGATAATATCCTGCCAGTGATGATGCTCCTTGAAGATTTCGAACATCTTGTCCTGACGGGTTACCTCGCCCAGTTCATCAGGGTTCTGGAGCGACGGAATGCGCAACAGCATGCCGTCGTAATACTTCTCCAACCCGAAGAGATAGAGCTGCGAGGTGTTGGTGAGGAGCGTGCCATAATAGAAGTCTACGTATTCACCTATTTTATAATAGGTAGTATAGAGCGAGCCCGAAGTGCGCAGCAGCTTCACCTTCTCCACATCACCTTTCTCCTCGAAGAGGGCTATGGCGTCCTCAGTAGGCACCATATAGCGGCGGATAGGCATACGTGCATCCACGATTTCCTGCATTCGCTTACGGATGCAGTCCACATCTTCGGCCGTAACATCACGTTCCAGTCGCACATCGACATAAAAACCATTCGACACCGGAATGTCGATCACCACATCATGCCCGGGATAAAGATCCTGCACAGCCTTGCAGAGCACAAAAAAAAGTGTACGAGTATAGGCTCTCGAGCCGGAGGAAGTGCGCATATCGAGGAACTCAATATCCTTGTTGTTGTAAACACGATAATGCATGCCTTCCACCTTGTTATTCACCTTGGCAGACACGGGTCCATGCTCCATTTTGAGGTTAAATGAAGAAAAAATATCAGAAAGTGTGCTTCCGTTTGCTACTTTCTGAGTTTTTTTATTATTTTTGCAGCGGATTTGTACTACTTGTTTCATTTTCGTTTCGATAGTGTTACAAAGTTAAACGTTCTCTCAACTTTCGGGTAAAATTACAAATAAAAAAGGAAACAACATGCTATTAGCAACTTAAATTAAATTAAAATATGTCGATTTGGATTTTTTTTAGGCTTATCGGAGCACTCGCCTTATTGATGTTTGGTATGAAGTCGATGAGCGACAGTTTACAGAAGATGGCTGGCCCACAGCTGCGCCATGTGTTAGGAACCATGACCACCAACCGCCTGACAGGCATCCTCTCAGGAACACTCATCACTGCAGCCGTGCAGTCTTCTACTGCCACCACGGTGATGACAGTATCGTTTGTCAACGCTGGTCTTCTCACCTTGGCACAAGCCATATCAGTCATCATGGGTGCCAATATCGGAACCACCCTCACCGCCTGGATCATGAGTGCAGGCTTCTCGTTCAACATCACCGACTTTGTATGGCCGGCTTTCTTCTTCGCCATCATCCTTATCTATAGCAAGAAACGCAAAATCGTTGGCGACTTCATCTTTGGTATTTCCTTTATGTTCCTTGGTTTGGGAACTCTCCGACAAACCGGTATCGACATGGACTTGGCTCACAACCAGCCCGTCCTCGACTTCTTCGCAAGCTTTGATCCTCACAGTTTCAAAACTACCATCGTCTTCTTATTGATAGGTAGCGTGCTTACCATGTGCGTACAGAGTTCAGCAGCCGTCATGGCCATCACGATGATACTCTGCTCCACCGGCGTACTGCCTATTTATCAAGGTATTGCCCTCGTGATGGGTGAGAACATCGGAACCACAGTAACCTCGAATGTGGCTGCCCTCACTGCCAACACGCAAGCCCGAAGGGCGGCCATGGCGCACATGGTGTTCAATATCTTCGGTGTGCTGTGGATTCTGTGCGTGTTCCGTCCTTTCATCCATCTCGTATGCGGATGGGTTGGCTACGACGACGTGATGGAAAAGAGCGACCCACACTTCATCGCCAATGCTGCCAAGTTGTCCTTTGTGCTTGCCGCTTTCCACACCACCTTCAACATCTCCAATACCTTTATCCTGGTTTGGTTTATCCCACAGATAGAGAGATTGGTGTGCAAGATCATCCGTCCTAAGAAGAATGCCGACGAGGACGACTTCCGCCTGCGCTTCATCCAGACTGGTATCATGAAGACACCAGAAATCTCTGTCCTCGAGGCACAAAAGGAAATCCACTCCTTCGCCGAGCGCATACAGCGAATGTTTGGCATGGTGAAAGAGCTCCTGGGCGAGACCAACGAAGATAAGTTTGTGAAACTCTTCACCCGCATCGAGAAGTACGAGGGAATCTCAGACAATATGGAGATAGAGATTGCCAAGTATCTGGATCAGGTGAGCGACTCACATCTGAGTGACGAGACCAAGGCCAAGATACGCGCCATGCTGCGCGAGATTTCAGAAATAGAAAGTATCGGCGACAGCTGCTACAACATAGCAAGAACCCTGAACCGACGCATCAAGGGCAAGGAAGACTTCATACCATCACAGTATGAGCACATGCACCAGATGATGGAACTTACCGACCAGGCGCTCACACAGATGAACATCACGCTCGTAGGACATAAGGTAGACAACGATGCCAATCTCTCGTTCAACATAGAGAACGAAATCAACAACTACCGAAACCAGTTGAAGAGCCAGAACATCAACGACGTGAACAACCACCTCTACACCTACGCCATAGGCACGATGTACATGGATATCGTACAGGAATGCGAGAAACTCGGCGACTATGTGGTAAACGTCGTAGAAGCCCGAATGGGCGTGCGTCAGCACGAGGCTTAAATCGCTACATTTCAGCCCCAAGAAGGTCATATCATCCCAGAAAACAGGATGATATGACCTTCTTTCTTGAAAAAAAGACCATTTTCCTTTGCCATGTGTACAAATAAGCGTATCTTTGCACCTTAAAATTGCAATTTTATAAATATTTAATGAAGATATTAGTGACGGGTGCGTCGGGATTCATAGGGAGCTTCATCGTAGAAGAGGCCCTCAGGCAAGGTATGGAAACATGGGCGGCAGTTCGCCCTTCCAGTTCCAGAAAATACCTGCAGGACGAGCGCATCCATTTCATCAACCTCAATCTTTCCTCCAAGGAAGAACTTATCAGCCAGTTAGACGGACACGAGTTCGACTATGTGGTTCATGCAGCAGGCGCAACGAAGTGTCTGCACGTTGACGACTTTTACCGCGTCAACACCGAAGGAACCAAGAACCTGGCAGATGCCATCATCGCGCTGAAGATGCCCATCAAGCGATTCGTCTTCGTAAGCTCACTCAGCATCTTTGGTGCCATACGCGAGAAGCAGCCTTATCAGGAAATCACAGAGCACGACACACCCAAACCCAACACGGCATACGGAAAGAGCAAGCTCAAGGCCGAACGCTACCTCGACAGTTTAGGCATAGGATTTCCCTACATCATACTGCGACCTACAGGTGTTTACGGACCTCGCGAGAAAGACTATTTCCTAATGGCAAAAAGCATCAAGCAGCACACCGATTTCTCGGTAGGCTTCAAGCGTCAGGACATCACTTTCGTATACGTTCAGGATGTGGTGCAGGCTGTGTTCCTTGCCCTCAACCATGGTAAGAACGGACGCAAATACTTCCTCAGCGACGGAGAAGTATATCAGTCGGAAACATTCAGCGACCTGCTTCACCACGAGTTGGGCGACACATGGCTCCTGCGCATCAAAGCGCCTATATGGGTGCTCCGCCTGGTAACCTTCTTTGGCGAATACATAGGAAGGATGACTGGCAAGATGTCGGCTCTGAACAACGACAAATACAACATTCTGAAACAGCGCAACTGGAGATGCGACATCGAGCCTGCTGTCGATGAGCTGGGATTCCATCCTCGCTACAAGCTGAAACAAGGCGTCAAGCTGGCCGTAGAATGGTACAAGAAGAACGGATGGCTGTAATGATGGGACAGAAAGACTGACTTTCACTACGACCTTCAGAAAAAACAACAAACAAGAATAGTGTGATAAAAGATTATTTCAAGATAGAGAAAAACCCGAAGAAAGGACTCCTGGCACTGGAATGGGTCATGTTGGGATATATGGCCATCACCGTGATAGCCATGCTCTTCACTTACACCAAACTGGTAAACCCCGAGTCTATGGTATGGGGACGCATCAGAGTACTGTTCATCACAGCAGCCATGTGGGCTGTATATCGCATGATTCCCTGCCGCATCACCAAGATGGCAAGAATCCTCGCCCAACTGTCGCTCCTCGCCTGGTGGTATCCAGACACTTACGAGATCAACCGTATGTTCCCCAATCTGGACCATGTTTTTGCCCAATGGGAGCAGTCGCTATTCGGATTCCAGCCAGCACTGGTGTTTGCCAAGAACATGCCCTGGGTCATCGTGAGCGAGCTGATGGACTTGGGCTACGTGATGTACTATCCCATGATGGTCATTGTGGCTTACTACTACTTCTTCTGCCGATACAGAGAGTTCGAGCGTGCCACATTCGTCATCTACGCCTCGTTTATCATCTATTATGTGATATTTATCTTCGTGCCCGTAGCCGGACCAACGTTCTACTATCATGCCGTAGGACTGAGCGACATAGCCAAAGGTGTTTTTCCACCCATGCACGACTATTTCAACTACTGCACCGACTGCCTGCCCACACCAGGCTATACCGACGGCATATTCTATCATCTCGTAGAAGACGCCAAGGCAGCAGGCGAACGCCCCACAGCAGCCTTCCCAAGCTCGCATGTCAGCATCAGCACCGTATGCATGCTGTTGGCATGGCACTCGGGCAACCGCAAGCTCACCTACACTCTCCTGCCCTTCTACATCTTCCTGTGCCTGGCCACTGTATACATACAGGCTCACTACCTCATAGATGCCTTGGCAGGACTGGTGACAGGAGTAGCAGTATACTTCGGGCTGATGGCTGTATCGCGCAACATGACCGAGCACAACACCTCAACCGCCAAACTGAGTCAGAGATAATATACACATTATTATATATATTGCAAATGGGGAAGTTAAAGAATTTAAAGGAGTTAGAGAAGTTAAAGCCATATGCTTAACAGCAAAATATTCAATCAAAAAAGGCTGTTGGCTATAACTTCTAACGACCGAAGGGAGTGATAACTTCTTTAACTTCTATAACTTCTGAACTTGCTAAAGTTCAATTAATAACCAAACAAATAGAATTCATCTAGAACAATGAAGAAACTATTTATCGAAACTTATGGCTGCCAGATGAATGTGGCAGACAGCGAAGTTGTAGCCAGCATCATGCAAATGGCAGGCTACGACATGTGTGAGAAGGAAGAAGAGGCCGATGCCATCTTCCTCAACACCTGCAGCATCAGAGAGAATGCAGAGAACAAGATTTACCACCGTCTGGAAACTCTTCACGCCGAACAGAAGAAAGGACGGAAAGTAATATTGGGCGTGCTGGGCTGTATGGCAGAACGAGTAAAGACCGACCTCATCGAGAACCATTATGCCAACTTGGTATGCGGACCAGACAGCTATCTCAACCTGCCCGACATGATAGCACAGTGCGAAAACGGCAACAACGCCATCAACATAGAACTATCCAAGACTGAGACTTACCGCGACATCGTGCCTCAGCGAATCGGCGGAAACCGTATCAGCGGATTTGTAAGCATCATGCGTGGATGCAACAACTTCTGCCACTATTGTATCGTGCCCTATACACGAGGCCGAGAGAGAAGCCGTGATGCAGAAAGCATCCTGCGCGAAGTACGCGACCTGCACGACCGTGGTTTCAAGGAAGTAACCCTGTTGGGACAGAACGTCAACAGCTACGGTCTCTCTCCATCGGGCAAGCGCGAGGAAGGAAGCCTGTCCTTTGCCCAGTTGCTGCACATGGTGGCACAGGCCGTGCCCGATATGCGCGTACGATTTACCACTTCCAACCCCGAAGACATGACCGAGGACATCCTGCAAGCCATAGCCGAAGAGCCCAACCTCTGTAAACATATCCACTTCCCTGCCCAGAGCGGAAGCAACAAGATTCTGAAGCTCATGAACCGCAAGTACACACGTGAGGAATATCTGGACAAGATAGCCGCCATCAAGCGCATCATTCCAGGTTGCGGCATCACGACAGATATCTTTGTGGGCTACCACGACGAGACTGAGGAAGACCAACAGCTCACCTTGTCGCTCGTCAAGGAAGTCGGCTTCGACAGCGCCTTCATGTTCAAGTATTCTGAGCGTCCAGGCACCTATGCAGCCAAGCATCTGCCCGACAACATATCAGAGGAGACAAAGATAGCCCGACTCAATGAACTCATCAAACTGCAGACCGAGATCAGCGCCCAGCAAAACAAGAAAGACGAGGGCAAGGAGTTTACTATCCTCATCGAGGGCTTCAGCAAGAGAAGCCGCGAACAACTCATGGGACGCACCGAACAGAACAAGGCCGTCATCATGGACAAAGGCAATCATCACATAGGCGAATTTGTGAAAGTACGCATCACAGGTTCCACCTCTGCTACACTCTTTGGTGAGGAAATAACAGAATAAAAACAAGAAAAACGCAAAAAGGCTTTGCGTTTTTCAATAAAAGCACTATATTTGCAGACTATGAAGGAATTCTTGCAAGTCTTACGACGCTTTGTGCCACCCTACAAGAAGTACCTGGCACTTTCTATCGTCTTCAATATCCTGTCAGCGATATTGAACATCTTCTCATTTGCAGCACTCATACCAATCCTGCAAATCCTGTTTCAGGTAGACGGAGGCATACGTGCCAACGACTACATGAGCTGGAATGGAGACCTTGGCAGCATCAAGGAAGTAGCTACCAACAATATGTACTACTACATCCAGGAGTTTATCGTAGAGTATAGTGCCTCTACGGCGCTTTTGGTCATCGGTCTGTTCCTGGCCTTCATGACATTCCTGAAGACTGGTGCTTACTTCCTGTCATCTGCCATGATTATACCTATCCGTACAGGCATCGTGCGCGATATCCGAAACCAGCTCTACCACAAGATTACCTCCCTCTCGTTGGGATTCTTCAGCGAGGAGCGCAAGGGCGACATCATAGCACGAATGAGCGGCGATGTACAGGAAGTGGAAAACAGCATCATGTCGTCACTCGACATGCTCTTCAAGAATCCTATCCTCATCGTAGCCTACTTCACTGCCCTCGTGGTTATCAGCTGGCAACTCACCATCTTTACCATCCTCTTCGTACCAGGATTCGGATGGTTTATGGGCTTTGTAGGCAGGAAGCTGAAAGCGCAAAGTACGGAGGCACAGTCGCTATGGAGCGACACCATGAGCATGGTAGAGGAAACACTCGGAGGCTTGCGCATCATCAAGGCTTTCTGTGCTGAAAGCAAGATGAACGCAGCTTTCGCCAAAGTGAACGGATTGTATCGCGACCACATCATGCGAGTAAACATCCGTCAGCAGATGGCGCATCCTATGAGTGAGTTCTTGGGCACTATACTCATCGTCATCGTATTGTGGTTTGGAGGTATTCTCGTTCTCGACTACGGACGCATCGACGGTCCTACCATCATCTTCTATCTCGTCATGCTCTACAGCATCATCAACCCGCTGAAGGAGTTCTCGAAGGCAAGCTACAACATCCCTAAGGGTCTTGCCTCCATGGACCGTATCGACAAGATACTGCAGGCAAAGATAGAAATCAAGGATAAGGAGAACCCTGCTCATATAAGTAGCTTTGAGCATCAGATAGAATTCCGCAATGTATCCTTCGCCTATACCGACCACCGCAACAACGAGTTGGTTTATGTGCTGAAGAACATCAACCTGGTGATTCCCAAGGGAAAAACCGTTGCCCTGGTAGGACAGAGCGGTAGCGGAAAGAGTACGATGGTAGACCTCATTCCTCGATACTACGACGTACAGGAAGGAGAAGTGCTTATCGACGGTATCAACGTGAAAGACCTGGCCGTGCACGACCTCCGACAGCTGATAGGCAACGTGAATCAGGAGGCAATCCTCTTCAATGCTTCCTTCAAGGACAACATACGATTTGGCAAGACCGATGCCACAGAAGAAGAAATAGCCAACGCAGCAAAAATAGCCAATGCCTACAACTTCATCACACAGTCAGAGCAAGGCTTCGATACAAATATCGGCGACCGTGGCGGACGTCTCTCAGGTGGCCAGCGCCAGCGTGTCAGCATCGCCCGTGCCATTCTGAAGAATCCACCTATCCTCATCCTTGACGAGGCTACATCAGCACTCGACACAGAGAGCGAGCGACTGGTACAGGATGCTCTTGAAAAACTGATGAAGACACGCACCACTGTGGCTGTAGCCCACCGCCTGAGCACCATCAAGAATGCCGACGAGATATGTGTGCTCCACGAGGGACGCATCGTAGAAAGAGGCACTCATGAAGACCTGATAGCCAAGAATGGCTATTACCGCAAGTTGCATGATATGCAGCAGGTATAAGACACAAAATAACAAACAACGATGAAGATTACATACAGGATAAAAGATACGATGCCTTTTCTGCGAGGATTGCTTATATCATCAAGCCTTGTAGTGGGTATACTCGTTCTCTTTAGGTTGATATTTATAGCTCTGAACGTACCTATTCAGGTAATATGCGACCAATGCGGGGATCTTACAATGACGGTATACAACGCCTTACGCTTTGATATGCAAGTTGCCGCTTATGTAGCACTGCTTCCTACGGTGATTATGCTGGCGCAAGCGTTCATAGCTTCAGCGCACACCAAGATGTGGTTAAAGCAATTTTGCTCATGGTACTATGCGATAGCCATCATCTTGATTTCGCTCCTATCAGCTATCGATCTAGGATATTATGCCAATTTCAATAGCCATATATCCATAACTTTCTTCGATTTCTTCGATGAAGAACCTCTTAGTTTGGTTCAAACCATTTGGGACGATTATCCTGTAGTATGGATAGCTATAGGCTTATGTGTGGTTGGATTTATATGCAAAATCATTAGCAATAAGGCATACTCACACGTAGGCAAGCCTTGCAAGATTTCGCCAAAAGGTATCAGTTGCAGGCTCGTGGGGTACGTAGTCATACTGGCAATATGCCTAAGAGGTTCTTTGGGTATGTATCCACTACAAGTGGAAGATCTGGTTGTATCGGCAGATGAACGCATCAACAACATCATACCAAACGCTCCGTATATGCTAAAGAAAGCATTAAAGGAGAAATCTGTCGTTTTCGACACGAAATCCACAGATGCCCTGCTGAAAGAATATTCTTTTGCTAGCCTAAAAGAGGCAATGGATACATTCAATGATGCCGACAATGCCCTAACTGCTGACACGCTTGCAAGCCTTCGCAAGGTATTGTTCAGCCATGCTGCTGATACCATGAAGCATCTGCAACCCAACATTTTGCTGCTATGCAGCGAAAGCTGGAGCAACTATCTGCTGCACCAAAAACCATTGCAATGTGGCATGGAGAAGCATCTAGCCCAAGATATCTTTTTCAGCAATTATCAGTCGGTACGCAACGGAACTGTTGCAACAATAGAGAACATCACTGTTTCAACACCATATCCGCGTGTGTTTCGTTCTAAATATCGCAAAGATTGCTTGCCATCAGCCATCACGCTACCATTCAGAAATAGCGGCTACACGTGCGAATTTATTTCGGGCATGGACTTAGCTTGGGAAAATTGCGGCATAGCATTGAAAAAACAGAAATTCGACAAACTGACGGGTAAGTTTGACATTCTGAAAGAAATTCCTAAGGCTGAATATAATGGCATCGGAGTGTACGATGAATACATGCTGGATGTTATCTTAAACCATCTCAATAGAGATACCAAACATCCACAGATGATCATGGGTATGACCACCACCAACCATCCGCCGTTGGATTTGCCAAGTAATGTAAAACTACCAGCATTACCAAAAGACTACTGCAAACAAGCATGCTTTAGCAATGTGGGCGAAAATGTAGTGATGAAATATCTTAGGGCTTTCCAGTATTATGACAAGAACTTAGCTGCATTCCTCGACAAATTCAAGAAATCGAAAGCGGCTGATAACACGATTCTTGTCATCACTGGCGACCACAACGTTCGCTCCATACTTGACTACAATACTGTAGACAAGAAATGGAAAAACTCGGTACCACTATATGTATACCTTCCTCCGTATCTGCGTAGCAACAACTATCCGCTATACTCTAAGAAATATGGATGCCACTATGACATCTTGGCTACATTAGCCCCGTTTGCCTTCAAAGGTACCGACTATATGAAACTGGGCAACAATCTGCTCGATACAACAGTACCAGACGACAGATCGTATAGCTATAATGAAGAGCAAACATTAGCAGCGCCTAATTATTTGAAGAAGGCAGAAAGGAAGGCACAAGCTCGCGAACTCTTGTTGCGACTATACTTCTAAAAGACATTCGCAAAACTCGAAAAAAATCATAAGGTGGAGGCCACTATGTAGTCTCCACCATAAAGTATTTTAGCATGGGAAAAATATTGTATGGCAGTCTCTACTGCATTTTTTACTTGGTTTCATTGCTACCTTTAACAATATTATATGCCATCAGCGATGGAATATACTATATGATGTATTATGTTGTAAGATACCGAAGACACTTGGTAAGGAAACATCTAATCGATTGTTTTCCAGAAAAGAGCGACGAAGAGCGACTAAAGATAGAGCGCGAATTTTACTCTTGGCTCTGCGACTATTTTGTGGAAACCATCAAGCTCTTCACGATGAGCAAGAAGCAGGTGATGAAACGCATGCAGTTTGTAGGAGCCGAAAAGGTAAGAGAATCCTGCCAGAAAGGACAGTCGTGCGCAGTATACTTAGGTCATTACTGCAACTGGGAGTGGGTAACATCCCTCCCTCTTTGGGCTGGCGAGGACATTACATTCGGCCAGATTTATCATGTACTGGAGAATTCCGCCTTCGACAAACTCTTCCTGTATCTCCGCAACCGCTTAGGAGCCATCAGCATTCCTATGGCAGAAACTTTAAGAAAAATAGTAAAAATGCGCCAGGAAGGCAAACAGATTGTCATCGGCTTCATCGCCGACCAGGTACCTTTTTGGAACAACATCCATTACTGGACCGACTTTCTGCACCATGACACTCCCGTGCTCACTGGTACAGAGAAAATAGCCATAAAAGCCAACTTTGCTGTATACTACTTGGATATGCAACGAGTGAAACGTGGCTATTATAAAGGAGAATTCAAACTATTGACCGACAAACCCAAAGAATGTAAGAAGTTTGAAATCACCGAGATGTATTTCCGCGAATTGGAAAAAACTATCCAGCGCCAGCCTCCTTATTGGCTCTGGACACACAACCGCTGGAAACGTACACGTGAACAATGGCTCAAAGTTGTAGACCCATTGACGCATAAAATGAGAAGAGATCTACAATAATTATCAGAATTTATATTTAACCAGATAAAAAAGATGATATTTGTAACAGACAAAGGACGTATGTGTAACAATATCTTACAGTATGGTCATGTTTACGCTTGGGCACGTGAGCATGGCAGAAAAAGCATTTCTATGCGTTTCTGCTATAAATACCAATATTTCAAGATATGCCACACTAAAGGCCATAACTTCCTGACTTATATAATAGCTAAATACGCTGCCAAGTGGGGACTGATAGCTACCGTGGACTTCAACGACATAGCCGAAGAGGCTATTGAAAGAGATGCTGCTATTGTAGCCCGCAACAAACACGTTCTGATTAAAGGCTGGTGTGTCCGTTTCTACGAACTCTTCATCAAGTATAAAGCAGAAATCATAGACCTCTTTTCCTTCGACAAGCCTATTCTGGATAAAACCCAGGCCTTTATGGGCAAAAAGAAGATTGATGAGATTAGGCTTGGTGTGCATATTCGCCGAGGTGACTACAAGACATGGCATAATGGGAAATACTATTTTGAAGATGATGTATACCAAGATTACATTCAGCAGTTCCAGTCGCTGTTTCCAGATAAGCAGTTGACAGTGTATATCTGCAGCAACGATCCTGCCCTTGACAAGCAATTCTATCGAGACCACCTAAAAGATGCAGCCATCGTATTTCCACAAGGAGGTCAAGAAGACGACCTCTGCCTACTTTCGGAATGTGATTACCTGATAGGTGCCCCAAGTACATTCTCTCTGGTAGCAGCCATGTATCATGATCTTCCGCTATATTGGCTTGAAGATAAAGAGGAAAAACTCTCTATCTCATCTTTCGAAAAGTTCAATCATTTATTCCGTAATATCAGATAAACTATTTGTTATATGCCAAAAGTCAGCATTATTGTACCCAACTACAATTACCGCAAATATCTTCCTCAAAGGTTACAATCCATATTTGAGCAGACATTTACCGACTATGAAGTTATATTACTAGATGACTGCTCAACAGACGGCAGCCGCCAATATCTTCAACAATTTGCATCGCATCCCAAGGTAAGCCACCTTATCTTGGGTGAAACAAACACGGGCAACCCATTCGTACAATGGGAGAAAGGTATCGCTTTGGCACAAGGCGAATATATCTGGATAGCAGAAAGCGATGATTATTGCGATAAGACATTCCTACAAAATGCTGTGAGAATATTAGACGAAAAACCTCGTATCTCATTCACACATTGTGGGTCAATCCTAGTAGACCAGGATGGAAAGAAATTGGAACGTAATTATGATACCTGGCCTTTAGGTAAAGATAATGGCAAGACATACACCTATACTTCCCACCAATACCTAAAAGACTTCATGTTATATCATGATGAAACCTACAATGCCAGCATGACCGTCTTCCGCAAGAGCAAGTATCACCTCATTGATAAAGACTTTACTGCTATGCACTATTGTGGAGATTGGCTCTTCTGGATAAAAATGGCAGAGAAAGGTGATGTCGCCATCTTACACAAACGACTTAATCGGTTCAGGCGACATAGCCAAAGTGTTACAGTTCAAATAGATAGAAAGGAAAAGCAATTAGCAGAAAAGCTAATCATTTTCACCTATCTTTGGGATAAACTTATATTAAATGGATTTCAACTTACCTTATCAAAAGGTTATGTATATAAGGAAATCATCAGAACGAACATGGAGGAAAGCCGCAAGAAACAAACACTTGCCAACATGCGCAAATATGGAGTAACTAAGAAATGCTATTACTTGGAGCGCATTATCAAAACACTCTGCCAGATATTACATATTAAGCTAAGACTATAAAACAAGATAACAATGAAAAAAATAAAAGTTAGTATTCTTGTATCTACATACAATTGGCCGGAAGCATTAGAGTTTTCCATCAAAAGTATGTTTACACAAACCATTTTACCCGATGAGATTGTTATAGCAGATGATGGTTCTTCACATGAGACTACAGATCTCATTGAACGATTAAGAAATGAAACCTCCATTCCTATCAAACACATATGGCATGAAGACAGAGGATTTCGCAAAACTATCATACTAAACAAAGCTATTGCGCAAATTTCAGGAGAGTACATCTTACAAGTTGATGGAGATGTTGTCCTGTCACCTCATTTCGTAAGTGACCATCTTGAACTTGCAGAAAAGAACTATTTCGTATGTGGCAGTAGAGTGAAGCTATCTCCTAAAGTAACCAAACGATTGATGGATTCTAAAAAATTCAAGCTGAGCATTTGGAATATGCCAATTACGTTTGTTTTCAACAGTTTCCGTTCCAAGTTCTTACGCCATTTTATGGCAGAAAGATATGCTAAAAAAATAGACCACTTACGTGGCTGCAATATGGCCTTTTGGAAAGATGACCTAATTAAGGTAAACAGCTTCAATGAGGACTTAATGCAATGGGGACACGAGGATGGAGAAATTGCTTTTCGCCTTCATTTTGCTGGTGTCAAGAAGAAAGTTCTTAAAATGGGGGGAAATGTTTACCACCTTTACCACAAAGAGGCATCTAAAAATAACGAACAACGACACCTTGCGGAACTTGACAAAGTAAAACGAGAACACCTTTCATGGTGTGAAAACGGAATAGATAAGTATCTATCCTAAGATGAAGCAATAACACAATCAGCGTGAAGTGCCATTTCCAACACTCTTCACGCTGATTTTCATTTTTCATTCTTACGATTCCTATCTTCCAGTATCTTGCTCACTGCCACAAATTGATAAATACCTTCATAACAAGCACAAATAAAGCCTTCTATTCCATCGCGGAAACCGCCCTTCTGTATGTAAGCTCTAAAAAATCTAACAAACGGACGATAAAACAAAGCACCTATCCCATAATTTCGGTCTTTCTTCTTTTCTATTTCACTTTCTGTATATTGGTTGATTTTAGCCATACGAGAAGAAATGGAATCGTCGGCAAGATGTACAAATGCCAAATTTTCATTGTTTGAAGGCAATTTATCAATTCGGCCTTGAATAATTGGATCTGCATGAATGATAGCAGGCCAAACAGTACCTTCCTTTATAAAAAAGCGAAGTTGGTAATCAGGATAGAAACAATGCATAAACCGCCCCATAAACTTACTTTTTCTTGGAACATAATATCCCTGGGCAACATCTTCATGAGCTATCAAACCATAAAGATAATCCTTTAACTGCATAGGAACCAACTCATCAGCATCCACTACAAAGACCCATTTATGAGAAGCAGCATCAATAGCAGTTTGGCGTGCGGGCTCACAGATTTGATAGTTGCCACGCGGGAAGACAACAATCTTACATCCATATCGCTTTGCTATGTCGCAAGTATCATCGGTACTTTCCATGTCGCAAATCACTATCTCGTCGAAGTCTTTGACGGTTTCAAGCACTCGTGCCAAATGCTGCGAAGCATTGTAAGTATTGATTACTACTGATATCTTATTATTGCTCATATCCATTTTATCTTTTAATATTTTAATTTTCCCTTCTCAACCAGTCCAACACATACTGTTGCTTGATGCCATCATGGAATATCTGCGGATCGTTGTCAAGCGTCAATAGGTATTTGGGATAATTATCCGGTATGGCTTGCAAGGGTTCCAATTCTCGCTTCATTGTATCCTCATCCCTCACACTAAGTGAAACTTGATAATACGCTTTTCGCTCACCTTGAACAACAACGAAATCTATCTCGGCATCACCTATTTTTCCGACATAGATTTCTCCACCCCGACGCGCCAATTCCAAATAGACGACATTCTCCAACACATGCCCCAAGTCGCCACCCTTGGTACCATTGATGATACTGCGCAAACCAACATCCACAAGATAATACTTCTGTCCTGTCTTCAACAATTGCTTCCCCTTGGCATCATATCTCGGAACAGAATAAAAAATATAACTGTTCGTTAAGGCTGAGATATAGTTTTCTACAGTATGCGAAGCTATTTTTCTTCCCAAAGAAGTCATCGTGTCACTGATACGCTTGATGACGGATATATTGCCAATATTATCGGCCAGAAAACGAACAACGCTCTCCAGCATCATGACATCCGTTATCTTCCTGCGACTCACCACGTCTTTCAGTACTATCGTATTGTACAAACCCGTAAGGTATTCACGCACCATCTCACGGTCATTTTTGATTTGCAAGACATAAGGGAATGAACTCTTCTCGATATATTCACGATAAGCTGCCTCAATATTCGTATCAGAAGGCATAGATTGGAGATATTCATTGAAAGAGAATGGGAACAACTTGATTTCTACATATCTACCAGTAAGTAAAGTTGCTATCTCACCAGACAAGAGATAAGCATTGGAGCCAGTCACATAGAGGTCAACATTATCTAATAAGAATAAGCTGTCTATCGCCTTTTGGAATCCATCCACCATCTGAATCTCATCAAAAAAGAGATAATTCATCTTTCCTGGACAGAGATTCTTCTTGACATACGAGTACAAAGCCTTATAGTTGAGAAATGGCTCATTGTCCAAGTCTTCGAAGTTGAGTTCCTGCACCTGTTGTTCAGACACGCCTTCAACAAGAAGCTTCTCACGAAACATCCTCAAAAGAGATGACTTGCCACAACGACGGATACCAGTCACCACTTTTATTATTTTCTTATCTCTCCATTTCTCCAGAAGAGACATATACTCTGTACGTTCTATCATAAGCAGAAAAAAATGAATTACACTGCAAATATACAAAACTTTCTCAAGAAAAATGAAATGCACTGCATTTTTCTTTCGAAAATACATAAGATTTGCAGCGCGCTGCTATTTCAGTTCCTCTATTGGAAGGAGGTGAAAGAAGGATTTACATCCTTATCAGATAACAACCATATCCTTTCGTGCCTCAAAATCGGCAATAACCTTGATGATGCATTCCGATATGTCGCCCGACACATACGAGAAGTCCTTGCCGGTGCGGATGGCCTTGAGAAAGGAGAGAAGCTCATAGCGCAAGCCCTCACCGTCCAACTGATAGAAATAACGCTTATTGTTCTGCGGATTCTCGTATCTCACCTCAAAGTAATCGGTTTTCCACCAAGGAGCCGGCACATAGATATAGCCCTTGGTGCCTGATATGACAAGCGAGCCTTCCGACTTGACACCCTGCCCCACCTTGAGCGAGGCTACAGCATGAGGATAAACTAAAGAAATCTTCGTAAAGGCATCATACTTCTGATGCTCGTCTAAGAAGTGAGTGGCAATCTGCTTTGAGGTGAAACCTGTTCCCAACAACTGAAAGATGGGCAGGAGCGCTGTAGGACCCCATGCGCAGATGCTGTTCCATTCGTAAAGGCTCTTCTGAGAGTCTTGAGTCGGATCAAAATCCACCAGACTTGTACAGGTGGCATCTACAGAAATGATGTCGCCTATGACGCCTCCCTTTGCCAATAATAGAAGACGATAGTAAGCCACAGAATAAGCCGTCTTGATGGAATCCATGAGCACCAACTTCCTGTCTTTTGCCATCTGTCGCAGTTCTTCCCACTGCTCAGTCTCCATGGTGACTGGCGACTCACAGAGCACGTGCTTCCCCTTCTGCAGCGCCTCCTTGATCTGTGCATAATGCTTCTCGGGAGCCGAAATGACATAGAGCGCATCGCTGTCGTCGAGCAAGTCCTGATAGGATGCAGCCTGCTGGGATGTGCGCTTCAGACTGTCTGAAAGATAAGTGTCGTTCAGGGTAAACACCTTGCCCGACTCAAGTCCATTCACATACTGGCTCTCACGCTCTATCTTGTTGAGTATGGGCGACTCGCCCACCAGTCCTAAGCGCACCACTTGCTGCTCTGAGCGTATCTCTGTGCTCGACACGCCACTGGTCCTATCCAAATACACCACCTGGCAATAGGCTTTAAGATAGTCGAACTTGCCTTTCCAGTCGGAGCCAACCGTAAAGATGTCGACATTCAGGCGCTTGATGTCGTCAATCTTCTGTCCCTCATATTCCTCGATGATAATTTCATCTGCCAGCCCCGTGGCTCTTACAGCCTCCACACGCTCCATGAGCGACTGCTGTACGTTGATCTTTCCACGTTCGCGGTCGAAGGTGTCGGATGTTACTCCCACGATGAGATAATCGCCCAAAGCCTTGGCACGCTCCAAGAGACGAACATGACCGTAATGCAACAGGTCGTAGGTTCCGTATGTGATGACTTTTACCATTATTCTTTGTTTATGGAGTTTTTGTTCAGAGCAGTCCTTTTTGCTGCATGTCCTTGAGTGCATTCACCAAAGTGGTGTTGTCCTCGGGTGAGAGATGTCCGAGATGTCCCACACGGAACACCTTCTCTGCCATGTCTCCACCATTAGGGCAAACCCAGATGCCATACTCATCCTTCAGTTTCTGGAAGATGTCGTAGGCCGACGCATGGAGCGGATGGAGCGGAGTGACAGCATTCGACATCGACTTCGACACGATGGTGAATGGCAAGTCCTTGATCTTGCTTCTGAAGTCTTCTGCCAACATTTTCATTCTGCGGTTCTCGCTCTCCACGCCTCCGTTGCGCTCTATCTCCTTCAGCCGGGCATTGATCTGCAACAATGTTCCGACTGCAGGTGTAAAGGGAGTCTGTCCACGCTCGCCATTCTTCAGGGCATCCTTCAGGTCGAAGTACATCGACTTCACCTGGTTGGCTTCCACTCGCTTCTGAGCCTCAGCATCGAGAACGATAACCGATATGCCCGGAGGACAAGCCAGAGCTTTCTGCGAACCTGTTATCATCACGTTGACGCCCAATGCCTGCATGTCGAATGGATCGGCAAGGAACGAACTGATGGAGTCAACTGCCAAGAACATTTGGTTGCGATGACAGAAGTCGCTGATAATCTTTATGTCGTAGAGAACACCCGTTGAGGTTTCGTGCAAGTTGACAAGGAATCCAGTATAGCCTTGTCCCTCATAGGCGCTCAGCTCTTCGGCTGTCAACGGATTGCCCGTTTCCAACTTGATTTCGGTATAAGGAATGTCGTGTATCTGGCACAGTTGAACGAAACGATGACCGAAGCTACCTCCGTTCACCACCAACAGCTTGTCGGCAGACGTGAAGCAATTCATCACCACAGCCTCCATCGAGGCAGTTCCCGAACCTGTGATAAACACCACGCGGGCATCGTCAGAAGCCTTGGCAAACTCCTTCATCAGCCGTTCGTTCTCCTTCATGGTTTCTGAGAACTCTGCTGTTCTGAAATATGGAACCTGCTCTGCACCGATGGCTCTAACCTCATCGCTTGCCATGACAGGTCCTACTGTAAAATTAAGCATATTTTATTTATCCTTTTTTGATTCTTCCAAATGTTTTGATGCTGGTATATTTACGCCAAAGGTTCAGCTTCCTCTTCTTCGGCACGCCGTGGCGACGTATGTAGTCCTCAGCACCAGCTATCATGCGCTCGCACACCCTGCCGTCCAGATAGGGATCGTAGTTGTCTACTATCCACTGCCGCTTAGCTATAGCCTCAGGGTCGGTCAGGGCATGGTCGTAAGCAGCAATGAGCAGCGACGGCTCGGTGATGTTCTCCCAGTAGATGGCTTTCGAGATTGTGCCCAGCGTGATGACAGGACGCGAGAGCAACAGGAACTCATAGATGGTGGACGACGTGTCGCTGATGAGCACATCCGACATGAGCTGATACTTGGTGACATTCTCGCCCTTGTCGATGAAGATGACATCATTCCTCTGGCTCGCCCAGTCGCGATATTCGTCTACCCATTCCTGTCGGGTCAATGGATGAAACTTCATCAGCACCAAGGCGTTTCGCTCCTCTGCCAGTCTGCCGAGCTGTTCCTTGATGTAAGGCAGCGATGTAAGCTTGGGCGAGAAAGTGGGCGCATAGAGAATGATGGTTTTCTTGCCACTCTGGCTGAGCAACTGCTCACGCTCGGCATCATACTTATGCAGATTGGCCTTGATCCAGTCTTGCTTGGGCCATCCTGTCTCAAGCACCTCGAAGTCGCCATACTTCTTCGACAAAGCCTTAAAATGTGAAGTGAAATAAGGGCCCTGCGTAAAGTATGTATCGAAATATCTGCGTATAATCCAGTGGTCTTTCTTCTCGGCAGCATAGCCATGAAACACCTGTATCTTGACTCCAGGCAGATAGTAGGGGACGATGTTTCCCGGCACGTAGATGGCATCGGGAGAGAAGTCGTAAACCTCCTGTATTGAGCCTGTCCATCTCACCTTATCGGCATACTCAAACTTGTCTATCTTGGGCTGATGAATGTACCACAGCACCTCGTGCGGCAAGTGGTTGGCTGTCACGTATTCCTGTATCGGGTTGAGAATGTCGATGGCATACTTGTTCTCACAAAACAGAACGATTCTCATATCTTTGCTTTTTCTTGTTGTTTACTTCTTTTTGTTGTTCTCATTGGCATACACCAGTCGGTTTTGCGTCATTCGCTCCATGTACGACTGTATGATGGCTTTCACCTGACGCTCCATCTCCTGGCGCACCTTGGGTTCCTTGTCTGCCACGTTGTTCTTCAGCAACAGGTCGGTGCGGAAACGATACATAGCCTTGGTCTTCTGTCCGTCCCACTGCAACAGATAGTCACCCTTCACATACTGATAGAAACCATTGATGTAGTTGACAGCCCATGTGTCCTTGGCTGGCGTGGTGAGCAGGTCGATGCCGAAGCCCACATACTTCTTGTCGTAGCCCAAATAGCTCAGTACCGTAGGCATGATGTCTATCTGCTGGGCGATGGCATCGCGCATGCCAGGCTTAAATTCGCCACTCGGGTCGAAGAAGATGATAGGCGAGCAGAAACCACCTAAGTCGGTCTGATAGTATGCATGGTCGCTCAAGTTGGTGTGGTCGGATGTAATCACAAAGAGCGTATTCTTATACCAAGGCATGGTTTTCGCCTTGTTGAAGAACTTCCGCAGGGCATTGTCGGTATAGCGTATACATTTGTGGATGACGATACCTTCCTCAGGAAAAACCTTCTTATACTCATCAGGTATGACATACGGATGATGCGACGATGCTGTGAAGAGAGCCGTCATGAAAGGCTGCTTCATCTCGCCCATTTTTGTGGCGTAAAACTGCATGAAAGGCTCGTCCCAAATTGCCCATGTGCCATCAAAATCCTTGTCTCCATCAAAGCGCTTGTCTGCATCATATTCTGTACGACCGAAATAATCAGTGAAACCCGTGGTGCGGGCAAAAGCCTGGAACCCCATCGAACCATTCGCGGCTCCATGGAAGAAAGCTGAGTAATAGCCTTCCTTCTTCAGTTCGCCAGCCAGTCCGCTCACATTGTTCATCGAGGCAGGCGTCAGGAAGAATGGTTCCACAAACATTGGAATGCTCGACAAGATACTGGGCATTCCGTCGATGCTCTTTCTACCATTGCAATATGAGTACAGATAAGTGGCACTATGCTGCATCAGCGAGTCAACAAAAGGTGTATAACCCTTATACTTGCCACCATCGAGCCACTTATTGAAGCCGCCAATATATTCTCGTCCGAAACTCTCTATGATGATTACCACAACGTTCTTCTTGCGCTTAACAAGCGTATCAGAAGGATGATGGATAGGCGAATAGATGGCATTGAGTTGCTTTTCTGTATAGTAGTTTGGCACCTCGAAGATGGGCTTGTCGATGGTACGGATAATAGAAAAAGGAGTGTTTAATACAATAGCCGCTTCCTGTGGACGCTCCACATACTGGTTGGCATTGCTGATGGTGATGGGACGCACGGCTGTAGTGAATCCGCCTCGCATACCTGCAACACAGAAAGGCACGAAGACAACAAGACAAACCGTCTGCACGGCATAGTATCTTGCCATAGGTTTCAGTCTGTAGGGACGCTTCACAGCCTCAGGACGCTCGCCCTTGGGCATGCGGTAGAAATACCACAACGCAACTATCAGCACCACGCCGATGAGTACTAAATACCAATGGCGCAAAAGCTCTACACCGAAGATGCTGCCTAAGTTGTTCTCGTTCTTGAACTCAGAGAACACTGTTCCTGTGGTGCGACGGGTTGTGTACTGAAAATACACACAGTCGGTCAGATTGGCCACTATGCTCACGGCATTCACCACGACAAACACCCATTTGGCTACCTTCTGATACAGGGCACTCTCCTTGTAGTGGATGGGGAAAAGCATCAGGAGCGCATAGAGTGCGTTGGTATAAAGAATGGCTGAAGTGTCGAAGAACCAGCCGCCCACGAGCATCTCGCCAAAAGCCTGCCAGGTAAGCGAGTCGGAGAACATACTCCAGTTGACTGCCAGAAACACCAGGCGGCATATTTCATAAACGATGTATACAATCGCCATATTGATGACGAAACAGAGTGGCGAGGTAAACAAATTTCTCTTTAGTCTCACGTTTGTGTTATTTTAGCTGTTTATTACATGTTGTTACAGTTGGCAAAATTACTTAAAAATCATGTAATATACAAATAATTGGCTGCGTATTTTGACTTACCATCGCCATTTCACCTGTATTTCGATATCAGTCTGCGAGGAATCATCTATCTGCTGCAGTCCTGACGAAATACAGTCGCGGTCGAAATACTTGGTACTGCCCACCTTGCAGAGGGCTACGAGATGACTGCCCACATCGGCGCGGGTTGTCAGCACAAGGCGCATGCCACGGCCGAAGAAACTGCCGAAATGTGTGCCGTAGAGCAGTGTGGGCTCGCTGGCATAGATGCGCGCAGCATAGTCGTCGGTACTGAAGTAGCCGGCCATACACGTCAGCCTCAGCCACCGCCATCGGTAGGCTGCTTGCTGGCTTGCCATCCATCCTCGGCTTGCAGCTTCGGGCTCGCGCACATAACTCATGTCGCACTGCGTCTTACAACTCCAGCTTCTGCCCCCATACGTGGCGTAAAATCTGCCTCGCTGGGTCTGATTGTTCTGCTTGTCGCGATAACGGTAACGTGCACCCAACAAGGTTGAGCCCGATGGACGGAAGGTGATACTGAGCAGATTGTCCCAACTGTGCGTGCTGCCCGTGGTGCCAAACTTGGGCCAGGCGAAATAAGCCACATCAGTGTAAGCCGTCACGTTCCATCTGTCGGTAGGCGTCCAGCTGCCGCCCAGATACACGCCACTTTCGTCCTGCACACTGGTTCCGTCGGCAAAGGAACGGGCGTAAAGCGAATAGTAACGATAGGGATAAAAGCGCTGAAGAGCCACCAACGAGAAGCGGTTGGAGAAGACGTAGCTCATGGCGTTGACTGTGGCCACGACCCCACACGAGCCGGTTGCCGTCTCGCCTTGCACCACAAGCCGGGGCGAAACGTAGGAATAGTCTACACTCGCATTCCAGAATGCACTCCCTACAGGTGCAAAACGTTTGTACAACAACTTGCGGTTGGGCGTGAGAGGCAGCGAGAAAGAGTTGTAGAAACCTGTGGCTCCCACATGCAGAGCGCCCCTTCGATAACTCACATTGCCTCCTGCAAGAAAAGCCGACGCCACATCCTTCTTAGCCATCTCGGAGGCGGTGCGGTGCAGTCCTGAGGTGAGAATGGTCTGTATGCCTCCGTCCTTCAGAGTGGCGTCTATCTTGCGATACGACACAAAGCCTGTCACGTCGAGTCCGCGCACTACCGTCACCGTGGCAGCCGCGCCCTGCAGATAGTTGGCTGCATAGCGCGAACTGTGCGCCCTGATCACATTGCTGTTGCGGCCCAGAGCCGAGAGTGTGGACAACTTGCCAAACGAGAAGTCGTTGTTCAGTATCAGTCCCATTCCCTCATGCAGCCTGTAACGGCCCAAGGTGAGGTTTTTCAGCCTGCCCCAACCGCGTATCTGAAGATAAAAAGAATAGAAATCGTAGCCAGTTCCGTTGCCTTTGCTCATGAAGGGTTCGCCAGCATCTTTCGAACCAGTGAAACCCATTTTCACTTTGTCGCTATAACGAAACTGATAGCGCAACCAGTGCTTGTAACGACTCCCCATATAACTGCCGTCGGCATCGCCCTTGCGCTCATACAGGGGCACTTTCACCATGCCCATCAGCTCGTGCTTTCCATATTTAGCAATCTGGCGCAGAGAGGGGAAACTCCTTGTCTTCACCTCACCGACATAGACAAAGCACGTCAACAACTGGCGCTGAGCCCACGACATGCCGTTTATCATGGCAAGCTCGCCCAGGCTCTTCATCGCCCCATAGCGATAGATGTAAGCCTCGATGTCCTCTATCTGCTGGGCGGTGAGAAACGGCAGGCGCTGAAGGTCTTCCGTAGTGGCGGTATTGATGTTGATGGGGTGTTCTGCCAACTCATTCAGCACGTCCTCATATTCCTTCCACGACTGGTCCTCAAAGTCCTCCACATCGCTCAGTTGATCCAGATATTGCTGCCACGGTGTCGCAGCAGTTATCTCCTTCTGAGCCAGGACCATGACCGGCATCAGACATACGAACAAAAGCCAAATTGTCCTCTTCGTCATCTCTTTGGGGCTTTTAGGTTGATATGTAGATTGTCATTATTGTTTAGGTGTGTACGAGAATGCTCTGTACTCCGGACAAAGGTACTGTGAAATAATGAAAAAGAAGAAGAAAATGGCAAATATTTTTCTTTAAATGCAAAAATATCGTTACTTTTGCGCACAGAATAAGAAATCATGAAAATGAGAAGACTTTTACCCATACTGTTTCCAGCTATCCTCGCCGCACACTCCGCGCCTGCCTTGGCGCAGAGCGACGATACTTCCACGCCTCATCCCGAAGACAGGGAGGTGGACATGGATGCACCTACCTTCGACCCCATGGTGAAGGTGGGAAAGGTGCTGATTGGCAAAGACAGCGTACAGTATGTCGAGGTCAACAAGGTGTACGTCTATCCGGAACCCGAGTTCAAGGATGCCAAACAGCGCATGGCTTACAACCGCCTGGTTTACAACATAAAGAAAGTTTTGCCCATCGCCAAGGAAGTAAGACAGATTATTCTGGAAACAGGAGCTTATCTGGAAACACTTCCCAACAAAAAGGCGAAAGACGAGCACATGAAACGAGTGGAAAAAGACATCAAGCGCGAATACACGCCACGCATGAAGAAACTCACCTACGCCCAGGGCAAACTCTGCATCAAACTGGTTTACCGCGAGTGTAACTCATCTTCCTATCAGCTGATACAGGCTTTTCTTGGTCCTATCCGTGCAGGCTTCTATCAGGCTTTTGCCGCCCTCTTTGGTGCCAGCCTTACCAAGAAATACGACCCCAACGGCGTAGACCGACTTACCGAACGTGTGGTAAGACAGGTGGAATCGGGACAGATCTGACTTTTCTATGTATGGAAAGGTCATATACTGTAACACCTTGAAAAGTTAGTCATTTTAGTCATTAGTCATTAGTCATTTTGACACTTTGACACTTTGGAATCGTGGTTTCCTGACTTGCTTCATTTTCTCTTAATGACTAATGACTAAATGACTAAAAAACAGAGAAGAGGATGCTGAAATTCGGTCATTTTGTGTCATGGTCATTTTGTGTCATTTTCGTTTTTAAAGAGAAAAAGTGCTCTATATAACTGAGGCCTCTTAAGCCCCACGGGGGGCATCTATTATGACCAAGGAAGGTCACAATAGACGACCGGCGTCGGTCATCTATTAAGACCCAAAGGAGGCACAATACAGAGCTATGCAGCATGGTGGACAAATGCTACAATATCTCTGCTCAAGATGGGGCTTCCCAACATACGACGAGGAAACTATTCCTCGGTGTAAAGCACCTGAATGACGGTTTGACCCACAGCCTTGAGGGTGTTCTTGTCGAGATGAGCCATGTCGTCGTTCACGGTGTGCCAAGTAGGACCGAAACTGCTCTGCTGGCAGTCGGGATAATAAGGGATGATGTCGATGGTAGGAATCTTCGCCTTCTGGTTGACAGGAATGTGATCGTCGGTAATCATGCCTCCGTCGCTCTTGGGGAAGAAACTGCCATAACCTGCCTGACGGGCTGCACGCCACACCTTATGGACTACCGAAGAAGCATACTGCATGGACATGCCCTCACGATAGAACTGAGCACCCTGTCCGCCCACCATATCGAGCAGAATGCCGTAACGGGGCTGATAATCAGAAGGTTTGTTCTCGCTCCAGTATTGAGCGCCCAAAGCCCAGGAGTCGCCATCGTCCTGAACGTCAGCCCACTGTGGAGTTCCCCAGTCCTCAGTATCGAAGCACACAAAGTCGACTCCTATTTGTGGATTCAACTTTTTGTCGGCCTGCAACTGTCGGGCTATCTCCAACATCACGGCTATGCCGCTGGCTCCATCGTTGGCAGCCATGACCGGCTTGCGCCAGTTGGCACTGTCGGGATCATTGTCTGCCCATGGACGACTGTCCCAATGGGCACACAGAAGGATGCGTGTGGATGCCTGAGGATTGTAATGGGCTATGATGTTGGTGTTCTTGAGTATAGTGCCGTCGTAGCCCTTAAGATCGGCTTTCTGGGTTTCCACCTGACAGCCGAACTGACGGAACTTGCTGACGATCCATTCGCCACAACGCTCGTGCGCTTCGCTGTTCATTGTGCGCGGACCGAACTGACATTGCGCATCACAATAGGCGAAAGCGGAGTCGGCATTGAAGGCTGGACCCACGGGATTGAGTTTCTCGGCCTCTTCCACCTCCTGCACGTCGGGCGACACACTATGGCTCTTGCTATAGGTGTAAGCCCCGGCAGCAATGGCTGCCGCAGCAACAAAGCCCAATATGATTTTCATCTTTTTTGTCATCGTTTAATATTTTCTTCTCTTACAACGTTCTACTTTCTTCATTCTTCACTTAACACTCTCCTGTACCTGCCGCATGACACGAAGCCAGTTGCCGCCCCAAATCTTGGCAATGTCTGTTTCGCTGTACTTGCGGCGCAACAGCTGCTGGGTGAAGAGAATGAGCTCTGAGGAATCGGCAAGTCCGCGAATGCCTCCATCACCATCAAAGTCGGTTCCCAAGCCCACGTGATCGATTCCCACGATGCTGACGGCATGCTCCAGATGGGCAATGGCGTCGAGAATGTCGGCCTCGCCATCCTTGCGCAGGAAACCATGATAGAGCGTAACTTGTGCCACACCTCCACGGGCTGCCAATGCACGAAGCTGATCGTCGGTAAGATTGCGTGGAACATCGCAGAGAGCACGGCAACTGCTGTGACTGCACACGATAGGTGTGCTGCTTATCTGCAGAGCATCGTAGAAACTCTTCTCGGAGGCATGACTCAGGTCGACCATGAGGCCCAGACGGTTCATCTCGCGAATAACCTGCTCACCAAAGTCGCTTACTCCATGATGGGTGTTGCTGCCACGGGCACTGTCACAAATATCATTGTCGCCGTTGTGGCAAAGTGTGATATAGACGATGCCTCGCTGGGCAAAATGCTCCACATTGGCAAGGTCGTGATGAATTGCCAAACCGTTCTCTATGCCGAGCATGATGCTCTTGCGACCAGACTGCTTGTTGGCATACAATTGGGCTGGAGTGCGGGCAAATGCCAGATAATCGGAATTCTGAGCCACGATGTCGCCTATCTTGTCGAAGATGAGGTCGGCATACTGCACAGGCGTCTCTACATCAAACTCCACCTTGCTGCTGAAACTCTCACCTGGCTTGGGTTGCGGCAGATAAGCCACCATCGTAGTGGCGTCCTGCCGACCGTCGGTCATCTTGTGAAGGTCGACAAGGATGCGAGAGTCGCGATGGTCGAACCGGACACCCTGAGGAAAGAACATCGGAGTGTCGCAATGGGTGTCGAGAGTAAGATTGCGGGCATGAAACTGCTTGGCAGCATAGAACTCGTCTGCCCTTTCTACCAGCCAACGGAAGATTTTCTGACCTTCCGCCTCGAGCCATTCTGGATGCCATTGCACACCGAGAATCGACTTGTACTCGCTGCTCTCTATGGCCTCGATGATGTTGTCGGCAGAACGGGCAATGACACGGAAGCGCTTGCCGGGCTGGCTCACAGCCTGATGATGAAACGAATTGACCATGATGCGCTCGCTGCCATATATATTATATAAGGTAGAGTCCTTGACCAAACAGACGCTGTGGGTTGGCTCCGAACGGTCGGCATCCTGACTGTGCTTCACCTGCTGTTCTATATCTTGTTCCACCTTTCCGCCAAGGGCTATCGCCAAGGTCTGTATGCCACGACAGATGCCCAACATAGGAATCTGACGATTGAAGGCAAGGCGAACGAGCAAGAGTTCAGCAAGATCGCGCTCACGATTGATGTTGTGCAGACGAGGCGAAGGCTCCTCGCCCATCCACAAAGGGTTATGGTCGCCACCGCCCGTCAGAATGAGTCCGTCCAACTGCTGGAGGGTATTGATGATGACGGCTGTGTCGGCCACTGGAGGAACGATGACCGGCACTCCGCCAGCCTCGACCACCTGCTTGTAATAACGTTCACGAAGCGTAGCGTCGATGCCCTCGTAATTGGCAGTAAGGCCTATGAGGGGACGATGCTTCGCTTCGGGAAAGGCGGAGTACACACCCTGCAGGTGCGACTCCAAATCAAAGTTTTCCATTTATTCGTCTTCCAAAATAACAGGTATCTCACGCTTGATGCTCTGCTCCAGAGAGATGAGAGTCTCAGTGGAAACGACACCAGGGATGGCCTGCAACTTATTGTTGAGCAAATCCATGAGCTGCTCGTTATCGCGGGCATAGAGTTTAAGAAGCATGGTATAGGAACCAGTGGTGAAATGGCACTCCACGATTTCGGGGATGTTGAGCAGACGCTCCACCACCTTCTTGTACATGTTGCCTCGCTCGAGGTTGATACCGACATAGGTGCAGGTGGAATAACCCAAGCTCTTGGGGTTGACATCGAAACCGCTGCCGGTGATGTAACCATCCTCTACCAAGTGCTGCACACGCTGATGAATGGCTGCACGCGACACACCACACTCTGCTGCTACGTCCTTGAAAGGTATGCGGGCATTCTTAGACAAGATGCCCAGGATTTTTCTGTCAAGATTATCAATTTTATCCATTCTTTATGTTTTTAATGTCGTTATTTCATCTTTGTGGCCATGATAATACAATATGGTCCAAGCACTTCTTACAATTTTTATTTATTCAGTTTCCAGGTTACACCATCCTTGGTGTCCTTCACCTCGAAACCTGCCTCAGCAAGGGCATCGCGAATTTGGTCGCTGGTAGCCCAGTCTTTGTCAGCCTTGGCCTTGGCACGCAGGTTGAGCACCATGTCGACAACCTTGCCGTAAGCTTCCTCACGGGCATCATTATTGGCACCCTTCTCGCTCTTCAGACCCAAGAGGTCGAAGGTGAAAAGACGCATGGTGTCAGAAAGTTCCTTCAAGTCGTCGGCAGAGATATTGGCCTTATGGTCAAGGGCGGTATTGATGACATGACATGCCTCGAAGAGATAACTGATGACAAGCTGTGTCTGGAAGTCGTCGTTCATCGCATCATAGCAACGCTGGCGCAACTCGCCCACAAACTTCTTCACCTGTTCGTCGCTCTGCTTGGCTACAGGCACACGCTCAAGGTCGTTCAAGCCATTCATCAAGCGCTCCAGTCCTTTCTGACTTGCCTTCAGGGCATCGTTGGAGAAATCGACGGTGCTGCGATAGTGGGCTGAGAGGATGAAGAAACGGATGGTCATAGGCGAATAAGCCTGCTCCAGACTCTTATGGGCGCCAGTGAAGAACTGCTCAAGCGTAATGAAGTTGCCGAGGCTCTTGCCCATCTTCTGTCCGTTGATGGTAATCATGTTGTTGTGCATCCAGTAGTGAACCATCTGGTCGCCCTGCGAAGCCACAGCCTGCGCTATCTCGCACTCATGATGAGGGAAGATGAGGTCCATGCCGCCTCCGTGAATATCGAAATGGCTGCCCAGATATTTTCTGCCCATAGCAGTACACTCGCAATGCCAGCCGGGGAAACCATCGCTCCAAGGACTTGGCCAGCGCATGATGTGCTCGGGCGAAGCCTTCTTCCAAAGGGCAAAGTCGGCCTGATTTTTCTTCTCGCCGATACCGGCAAGTTCACGGCTCTCGTTGATGACATTCTCTAAGTTGCGACCCGAAAGAATGCCATACTTATGGTCTTTGTTATACTTCTCTATATCGAAATAGATAGAGCCATTGCTCTCGTAGGCATAACCGTTGTCGAGAATCTCCTGCACCAGCTTCTCCTGCTCGATGATATGACCCGTGGCATGAGGCTCAATGCTTGGGGGAAGCACATTGAGTGCCTCCATCGCATCGTGATAGCGGTTGGTGTAGTACTGGGCTATCTCCATTGGCTCCAACTGCTCCAGTCGTGCCTTCTTCTCTATCTTGTCGTCGCCCTCATCGGCATCGTGCTCCAGGTGTCCCACATCGGTAATGTTGCGCACATAGCGCACCTTGTATCCCAAATGCTTGAGATAACGAAAAAGAATATCGAAAGTAATGGCAGGACGCGCATGACCAAGATGCGGGTCGCCATACACAGTGGGGCCACAAACGTACATGCCTACATTGGGGGCATGAAGCGGTGTAAATCTCTCCTTTGTGCGGGTGAGGGTGTTATAGATCAATAGTTTCTGTTCCATATTTTATAACGCTTTTTCTTTTTTGTTTATTATGTTGCAAAGTTAGTGTTTTTTTTCGATTAATCAGTCAATTTGCTAACAAAATGTTGCTATAATCGTTAAAATCTTCTT
Organism: Segatella intestinalis; assembly: GCF_029348455.1. Taxonomy (NCBI): domain Bacteria; kingdom Pseudomonadati; phylum Bacteroidota; class Bacteroidia; order Bacteroidales; family Prevotellaceae; genus Segatella; species Segatella intestinalis. Next base: position 8,018 of record NZ_JARJVV010000001.1, on the reverse strand, counting down.
AAACTGCCATAAAACACTCACCTAATGATAGTTTATCGCAAAAAGAATTAAAGCAATAAAGTTATAGGGAATAAAGCATACAATGACAACATTACAGCACTTATTTTTGCATAAAGCAGAAAATAATCGTATATATATACAACAAAGATAACTAAATAACCTTTTATTTGCATAAAACTAACAAAAAGTTATTTTGTTTTAAAAGATTTGTGTAACTTTGCAACCCAAACATCAAAGATTTAAACATAAAGAAAAAATGGCATACACAAGGCTGACAGCTGCCGAAGCAGCAGCTATGATCAAGGATCAAGACAACATCGGACTGAGTGGATTTACTCCTAACGGCGTACCAAAGGCTACTTTCCGAGAACTCTCTAAGAGAGCCATCGCCGAACACGAGGCTGGACGCCCGTTCCAGGTGGGAATCCTGACTGGTGCCTCTACATCGCAGAGCATCGAAGGCGACATGGCTGCAGCCAACGCCATCAAGTTCCGTGCGCCATTTTCGACCAATAAAGACTTCCGCACGCATACCAACATGGGCGAGATAGACTATGAGGATATGCACTTAGGGCACATGGCTGAGCGTCTGCGCCGCGGCTTCTATGGAGAAATAGACCTTGCCATCATCGAGGTTTCCGACCTGGAGGAGGGCGAAACTACCTGCAAGGCTTTCCTCACATCGGCTGGCGGCATCGTGCCCACCATCGTGCGTCTCGCCAAAAAGGTGCTCATCGAGAAGAATTCATTCCATAGCCCTGCATCTCGATTTCTGCACGACGTGTATGAAATTGCAGAATGCCCATTCCGCAAACCTATTCCAATACTGAATGTAGGCGACAGAATAGGAAAAGAGTATGTAGAAATAGATGCAAGAAAAATTGTGGGAGTGGTGGAATGCAATATTCCGGAAGAGGCACGAGCCTTCAAACCTCTCGACCCTGTGACAGAACAGATGGGACACAACGTTGCCGACTTTCTGGTATCAGACCTGAAGAAGGGACATATTCCTCCACAGTTCCTGCCGCTGCAGAGCGGTGTGGGAGTCACTTCGAATGCTGTTCTGGAGGCATTAGGACAAAATCCGAACGTGCCGGTATTCAGCGTTTACACCGAAGTGGTACAAGATGCGGTGGTGAAATACATGCGTGAGGGAAGAATCAAGGACGCTTCATGCTCGTCGCTCACCGTGACCAACGATACATTGAAAGAAGTGTACAACGACATCGACTACTTCAAACAGCACCTCACCATCCGGCAGAGCGAGATAAGCAACTCGCCAGAGGTGATTCGCCGACTGGGAGTCATCGCCATGAACACCGCCATAGAATGCGACATTTATGGCAACGAGAACTCAAGCCACATCTGTGGAAGCAAGTTGATGAACGGAATCGGAGGAAGCTGCGACTACGAACGAAACGGATTCATATCGATCTTCACCACACAGAGCACCACCAAGAACGGCTGCATCTCAGCCATTGTGCCTATGTGCAGCCATGTGGACAGCACGGAGCACGATGTGGACGTCATTGTGACTGAACAGGGCGTTGCTGACCTGCGAGGAAAGGGTCCGCTGCGCAGAGCTAAAGAGATTATCGAGAATTGTGCTCATCCCGACTACCGACCCATGCTGCGCGAATACCTGAAGCTGGCAGAGAAGGGACACGAACCTCAGAGCATGAGGGCTGCGCTCGCCATGCACGACACCTTCCTGAAGAAGGGCGATATGCGACTCACCGACTTCGGGGAATATCTGAAATAAAACAGACAAAGCAGATGATGAAGATTTAAACAAAAAGAGCTTGATGAGCGGACCGATATCGGCCATTCATCAAGTTCTTTGCTTTTATGCTTCTGTTTCTACAGAATTCTCTTAGTGAGGAATTTAAACCGTCACTTAGTTTACTTTCTTCTCTTGGCAACAGCCTTCTTGGCTGGAGTCAATTTCTTGGCAGAAACAACTTTCTTGGCTGCAGCTGTCTTGTCGCTCACTTCTGTGGCTGGCTGAGCTTCCTTAACCTCTGGCTTTACGATGCTTACCAACTCCAGGTCGAACACCAAAGTAGAATAAGGAGGAATCTGACCAGCACCACGCTCGCCATAAGCCAACTCCTGAGGAATGTAAATTTCCCACTTACTGCCTACAGGCATCATCGTCAAGGCTTCAGTCCAGCCCTTGATAAGACGGCCGGCATTAAACTTGTCTGTCTTGGCACCATGATGCTTGGAAGTGGCATCAAACACTGTGCCGTCGAGCATACGACCCTCATAGATGACCTCTACCTCATCGCTCGCCTTAGGGACTTCGCCATTGCCTTCCTTCAGCACCTTGTACTGCAAACCGCTTGGAGTAACCTTCACGCCTTCTTTCTTGGCATTCTCTGTCAACCAACGCTTGCCGGCACCCATCAGCACATCTTCTGTATACTCAGCTGCCTTGGCAGGAGTGAAGAAAGTGGTGTCCTTAGAAAGTGTGGCAACAAAACCCTGATTGAACAAGTCGGCAACAATAGAATCCTTGCTCGACTTAAACTCCTTCTGTGTGGCAGGAAGAATACGGTTCTTCGCCATCTGGGCAATGAGAATACCTGCAGCATAAGCCACATCCTGAGGAGTATTGCCACGCTGGAAAGCCTCGCTGTAACCCTTCACAAAATCGCTCATATAGGCTGTATCAACCTGATAAGCCTGCTGAAGATAAGGTATCAAACCCTGATTGCTTGCTTTCATTCCGGCAGCATAGCTCAACGAGTCGGAAACTGAAGCCAACACTACTGCAGACGCGGCTGGCTTCTTGGCCTTGTCCTTTTTCTTACCCTTGCCTGCAGCACTCGCCGTAAACAAAGAAGCACTCGCCACGAGGACGAGCGCTGTCATTATCATTTTATTCATATTTCTCGAAAGTCCTCTTTATTATTGAGTCTCTTAAAGGATTTTACTTGGCACCAAGTGAAACCAACTCTATCTTGAAGATAAGAGCAGAGAATGGCTTAATCTGAGCCTGCTCACGCTCGCCGTAAGCCAATTGCTGAGGAATGTAAACCTCCCAAACTGAACCTACAGGCATGCGAACCAAAGCCTCTGTCCAGCCCTTGATAACCTGATTGGCACGAAGGGTAACGGCATCGCCACGCTTATAAGAAGAATCGAATACCTTGCCATCAATGGTCTTGCCCTCATAATTTACCTTTACCAAAGAAGTGTCCTTAGGCATTGGACCATTTCCCTCCTTGATTACCTTGTACTGAAGACCTGAAGGAAGTGTTACCACACCCGGCTTCTTCTTGTTGGCAGCGAGGAATTTCTCACCAGCCTGCTTGTTAGGACCATACTGCTTCTCCATAGCCTTAGCCTTGATAGCCATCATCTTGGCCTGAGCCACCTGCTGAGCCTGCTCTACTGTCATCAAGCCCTTCTTGCCTGTAGTACCGGTGATGAAACCAGCCATAAAGTTCTTCAAAGAGATTGTCTGGGTAGAGTCATTGCCAAACACTTCGTGGTTAATACCCTTTACCATCTGGTTGCTAATCTGCTGACCAATCTGAATACCAGCATAGTAAGCTGCCTTCTTCTTGTCGTCGCCAGCATTGGCACCATCATTCAGACCCTTGATAAAATCGTCCATGTAAGCTGTATCCACGCCCATACGTTCTACCAAGAACTCCTTCAAGCCCTGAGTTTGAGACATACCCATGGCATAACTCATTGTGTCGACATCGTTCTTGAGGTCTGCCTTAGGAGTTGAGTTGCCGCAAGCTACAAATGTAGCTGCTGCACAAGCCACAACGGCTCCGAAAAATAACTTTTTCATTGTTTTCTTTATGTTTTAATCTTAATTCTCGTTTACTTTACTGCTACAAGCTCTACATCAAAAATCAATGCTGAGAATGGAGGAATAGCAGCACCTGCGCCACGCTCGCCATAACCCAACTGATAAGGAATGAAGAAGCGGTACTTGGCACCCTCGGTCATGAGCTGAAGGCCCTCGGTCCAACCTGCGATAACCTGATTCAATGGGAAGGTGGCAGTCTGACCACGGTCATAAGAGCTGTCAAACTTGGTTCCGTCGATGAGAGTTCCCTCATAGTGGCACTCCACCTGATCGGTAGCCTTAGGAGCCTTGCCGTTTCCTTCACGCAAAACCTGATATTGCAAACCACTCTTGGTGGTGATGATGCCTTCCTTCTTACCATTCTCGGCGAGGAACTTTTCACCAGCTTCCTTGGCTACTTTGCCCTTCTCGGCTGCTGCTGCCTGAGCCTTAGCCTCCTGAGCGGCGAAGAAATTCTGAACCAACTCCTGTGCCTCCTGCTCACTAATCTGCAACTTGCCAGCAATGGCGTCCTTGACCGCCTGAGCAAAATCATCGATGTTTAATGTCTCTGCACCCATCGATGCCAACTGGCGACCAATGCCAATACCCAAAGCGTAACTTACTTTGTCCATAAATCTATCTATAAAAGTTTTTTGTTATTAATATTCTTATTTTACTTTAAAACGAGTGCAAAGATAACATTTTTCTTACTCATAACGATGCTATTTGCAGAAAAATTGCTATTTTTGTGCATTCTTAATAAAAGATTTATGAAGAAACTCGTATTTTTAACAGGTGCCGGCATGTCGGTGGAAAGCGGATTCAAGACTTTCCGGGGCAATGATGGATTGTGGGAGAACTATCCTGTGGAACAGATAGCCACCCACGAAGGCTGGGAGGCCGACCCAACCTTAGTGACCAACTTCTATAATATGCTGCGCAAGAAACTGTACGCGGCAAAGCCCAACGAGGGACATAAGCTCATCAAGGAGCTGGAGAACAACTTCGAGGTAACCGTGATTACGCAGAACGTGGACAACCTGCACGAGAAGGCTGGCTCAAGCCATGTCATACATCTGCATGGAGAACTGAGTAAGGTTTGTTCTGCACAAAATCCATACGATCCTCGATATATTCAGGAACTGCCCGAAGACAACTGCGAAATCAAACCTGGCACACTGGCTGGAGACGGAAGTCTGCTGCGACCCTTCATTGTCTTTTTCGGAGAGAGTGTGCCAATGATAGAACCTGCAGCCAAAGCTGTACAGCAAGCTGACATTTTCGTCATCATCGGAACTTCGCTCAATGTCTATCCTGCTGCGGGATTGATTTCATACACCAAGCCCAACATACCGATCTACTTGATTGACCCAAGCGCTGTCAGCACGAACGGATACTACAAGATTGAGCATATCATGAAGGGGGCTTCCGAAGGAATGAAAGATTTAAAGGACATATTGCTGAAATAGTGAAAACAAAACTACTTTGAGCATCAGTTTCTAAAACTCTATACCTTAAACATCCCCCTTATTATTAAAACAACCCCCTTAACTATTAAAATAAGAAAAACTATGGGAAAAGGAAAAAAAGGAGGCAAAAGAATGAACAAGGCACAGCTTACTGAGAAGCTGCACGATTTCTTTGCCAGTCAGCCAGGCGTCACTCTCAGTTTCAAGGAAATTTTCCGTGCCCTGCATCTTGATACACATCCTCTGAAGATGTTGGCTATCGACATCATGGAGGAAATGGCATGGGACGATTATCTCGCCAAAGTAAGTGACAACTCATACAGGCTCAACCAGAGCATTCAGGTCATGGAGGGAAAGTTTGTGCGAAAACCAAATGGTAAGAACTCAGTAATACCTGAAGGAAGCGAGAAACCGATCTTTGTGTCGGAACGAAACTCAATGGGTGCTCTCAGCGGCGACATGGTGGAATTTACGTTCCTCGCACGACGCAAGAACCACATCAAGGAGGCACAGGTCAACAGAATCATAGAACGTGCCAAGGACAGCTTCGTGGGACGACTGAAAGTAGATAAGGATATCGCTTATCTGGTAACACCAAGTGATGTGTTTGCTCACAACATCATCATTCCTAAACGAAAGTTGAAAGGTGGAAAAACTGACGACAAGGCCGTGGTACGCATCATAGAATGGCCAGACGGAGAAAACAAAAGCCCCATCGGAGAAGTGGTGGATGTGCTGGGACAGAAGGGCGACAACGATGTGGAGATGAACTCTATCTTAGCCCAATACGGATTGCCATACAAGTATCCTAAAAACGTAGAGGATGCTGCCAACAAAATTACTGGCGAAATCACAGAGCAAGATTATAAGGAAAGAGAAGACTTCAGGGATGTGTTCACTTGCACAATAGACCCTAAGGACGCAAAAGACTTCGACGACGCACTCAGTATACAGAAACTGGACAACGGAAACTGGCAGGTGGGTGTGCACATTGCTGACGTTTCACACTACGTCACAGAAGGAAGTATCATAGACAAGGAAGCTGTGAAGCGTGCCACATCTGTCTATCTCGTTGACCGCACCATCCCTATGTTGCCAGAACGACTCTGCAACTTCATCTGCTCTCTGCGACCCGACGAGGAGAAACTGGCTTACAGTGTTATCTTCGAACTCGACAATAATGCAGAAGTAAAGAACTACCGAATCGTTCATACTGTCATCAAGAGTAACCGACGCTATAAATATGAAGAGGTTCAAGAATTACTGGAAGCCAATGGAGTTGTCGACGGAACTGGAGAACCGGCACCAGCAGAAACCAAGCAACATCCTTATCAGGGAGAAAATGCGCTGCAGCTCATCACACTCGACAGACTGGCTAAGAAACTCCGTGCAGCACGATTCAAGAACGGAGCCGTGAAGTTCGACCGCGAGGAATTGCACTTCGATGTTGACGAAAAGGGGAAACCTATAAGCTGCTATTTCAAACGCTCTAAGGATGCCAACAAACTTGTAGAGGAATTCATGCTCCTTGCCAACCGCACAGTGGCAGAAAGCATCGGAAAGACAAAGAAAGGCAAGAAGTCTAAAACCCTGCCTTACCGTATACACGACAATCCGGATCCACAGAAACTGGAAACACTGCGCGAGTTTGTCGTAAAGTTCGGCTATAAGATGAAAACGGAAGGAACAAAGGGAGCCACGGCAAAGAGCCTGAACAAACTGATGGCCGACTGTGAGGGGAAACCTGAAAACAACCTTATTCAGATGGTTGCTCTGCGAGCCATGATGAAGGCAAAATACTCAGTACACAACATCGGACACTTTGGTTTGGCTTTTGAGTATTACACGCACTTTACTTCTCCTATACGCCGTTATCCCGACACGATGGTGCATCGTTTACTGACCAAGTATGCTGCTGGTGGAAGAAGCGCCAACGAAAAGCATTACGAAGAACTCTGCGAACATTGCTCTGAAATGGAACAGATAGCACAGAATGCGGAACGAGACAGCATCAAATACAAAATGGTAGAATTTATGGGCGATAAGCTCGGAGAGGAATTTGATGCACACATTAGTGGAATAACAAGCTATGGTATCTATGCAACAATAGACGAAAATCACTGCGAAGGTATGATTCCTATGCGAGACATCGCAGACGACTATTACGACTTCGACGAAAGAAACTTCTGCTTGGTAGGGCGTCGCCATCACAATAAATATCAGTTAGGTGATGAAATCCGCATCAAGGTGGCTCAAGCCAACCTCGAAAAGAAACAACTCGACTTCACTCTGGCTGGAGATTCTGCTCCTGTTCGCAAAGAAAAGCCTGCGGCAAGCTCATCATCTAAAAGAACTAAGAAGTCTAAGCAGAAGACACGCAATCATCGTAAAAACAAATAATCTCTCAATATCATACTGGGCTAACCGTCATGGTTAGTCCAGTTTTTTATTAATCCCGTACCTATCATCAAGAAACGCACAAAATTCTGCGTAATCAAGGACCGAACTAATCTAAATCTGTGATATTAAATATCCCCATTAAATTTATATTAAAGAAAGAATCAGTACCATTAGTGAATGTAGGAAAAAGAAAAGGAAAAAGAAAAAGCAACGAAAAAGCCTCAGGAATCTTTCGAAACCTGAGGCCTTGATGAAAAAAGGAGGCGGCTACCTACTCTCCCGCATTGCATTGCAGTACCATCGGCGCAAGTGGGCTTAACTTCTCTGTTCGGAAT